>JAPYWT010000274.1 GCA_028276215.1 Thermoflexus sp.
CACGTTGGGATTGGCGACGGAAATCTGCTCCAACCAGGTCTTCAGGTCATCGGGCTGGGCCGCCAGGATGACCACCATCCCCACATCGGCAATGGAATGGACATCCGCCATGATGTCCAACTGGGACGCGGGTAGCCCCGTCATGGCTTCGGTCCGTCCACCCAGGTTCCCGAGGGCCTCCCGCACTCCGGCGGCCTGTCCCGGCAGGTAACCCAGATTGGCGATTCGCCGGGACCGTTCGGACGGGTCAACCAGCCGGGATGCCAGCAGAGCCTCCGCAGCCGCCGGCCCTTCCATGCGGGTGCTCACCACAATCAGTCGGGCTTCCCGACGCAAGAGGTGCTCTATCAATGGGCCGGCCACCCGGTCCATCTCATCGGACTCTGCCGGGCCGTATTCCCACGCGATCAGGACGGGGGTATTCCCCGGCAGATGGTTCACTGTAGCGAAGAGGGCCTCCGCAGTCGGGGCGGTCGGCGGGCCGAAGAGGGGCAGCCGGACCAGCATCGGGAGAAGAATAGCCGCCAGGAGAATGACCCCCACCAGAAAACGGGTCAACACCCACCCGCTCTGTCGGGGGGCCTCCCGCATTTCGGCCGTCGGTGGGGTGATCAGGGGCCGGGAAAGGAGGCCCTGGAGAAGTTCGGCCCGGGCGACCGCTGCCGGGCGGGGGGCTCGCGGTAGGAGTGGTTGGGCAGTCGCTGGCATATCCAGGCCCTTCCCAATGGGGAGAAGCCCCCGCAATCCGCTCAGGAATCCCTCCGTCTCCGTCGGTTCCTCTTCAACGGCTACCCCTTCCCGAGGCTGAAGTGGTCGCAACCATTCGGGAATTTCGGCCGGGACCAGCCCCCCATACTCCGGAGGGGCCTCTGCCGGTGCTTCTTTTAGCCAGTCCGGGATTTCGGCCGGGGCTGTGCTCAGGATTTCTTCCTCTCCTTCTATCAGGATGGGAGGTACGGTTGTTGATGCAGAAGGCATACCGGCGTGGACACCCACTTCCGCAACCGGCGGAGGTTGAGCGGAGGGCTCTTCCTGAATCGGCGGAGCGAACTCAACGTCTCTCAACCACTCAGGAATCTCGCCCGACGGCGGTACAGGGATGCCTGCCAGCGGAGGTGTTGGTTTTTCGGCAGGAGGAGGGGCCTCCGGAACGGTCTCTTCCAGTTCCGCCAGCCACTCCGGGATGGCGGCCTCCGAGGTGGGGGGCGCGGCGGGGGCTTCCAGTCCCACCAGCCACTCCGGGATGGCGGACTCCGGGGGCTGGGCCTCCGGGGCGGGGGGCGCGGCGGGGGCTTCCAGTCCCACCAGCCACTCCGGGATGGCGGCCTCCGGGGGCGGAGCCTCCGGGGTGGGGGGCGCGGCGGGGGCTTCCAGTCCTGCCAGCCACTCCGGGATGGTGACCTCCGGGGGCTGGGCCTCCGGGGTGGGGGACGCGGCGGGGGCTTCCAGTCCCACCAGCCACTCCGGGATGGCGGTCTCCGGGGTGGGGGGTTCGCCGGGAGCCTCCAGTTCCCCCGGCCACCCGGGGGTCTCTTCCTCAGGAGTAAGGTCCAGCGCTTCTGCCCGTAGTTCGGAAAGCCACTCCTCTTCGCCCAGGGGGACAGAGGGGAGAGAGATGCCTTTTGGAGGAGAGGGACGTTCCGGCTTCTCCTCTTCCGGAGGCACCCGTTCCGCCGGTATCAGGCGGGCGCTGCAGCGGTCGCAGTACAGGTTGCCTGCAGGGTTCATTGCGCCGCACATCGGGCAGCGCAGACCGGTAGCGGGCAACGGGGCTCCGCACTCGTTGCAGAATTTGCTGCCCTGTCGGTTCGCGGTACCACACTTCGGACAGTAAATCATTGGCCCCTCGGTCAATCGCTATATGGACGGTCGGATCCGGTCAGCACGCGCAGGCCGACCAACAGGACGCCCAATCCCACGCCGATCAGCAAACCGCGCATCCCGGCCATAGCCGGGACGTTCATCCACCACGTCCGCAGATTTGCCAGCCAGTTCCCAGCCGGGGCCGGGAGCGGCAACGTGCCCAGCAGGACGACGAGCGCGGCGACCAGGAAGACCAGTACGCCCGCCTCGCGCCGGTGGCGCAGCAGACGAAAGGCGGCCACGGCCAGGACGAAGGCGATCAGCCCGGCCACAGTAGCCTGGAGGGGGGAGAGAACGTAGCGAAACCACCAGTCGCCCAGGAATCGCAGGGAGGGGATCAAAAGGGCCGCCAGGGTCAGGACCAGGCTGGTCATGGCGGTCAGGATCAGGATGACGCTGTATATGCCGCCAGGCTTCCGGGCGCGTCCGGAGTGGACCCGTAGCAGGTTGAAAAAGCCCAGGATGAATGCAAATGCCGCGATGATGACCGCCCAGCGGATCAGTTCATCCCGCACAGATGCAAGAGGGGGAACAGGTAGAAGATAACCCAGGAGGACCAGGAGCCCTGTTCCAACGGCGATGGAGGTTGGAAGGATTCGTTTCACCAGCCGGTCCATAAGCACCTCGCTACCAGAGTCCCAGCACTTTCATCAGGATGAGAAAAACGACAAGAAAGCGCAGCACATCCTGTGCCCGCAGGCTTCTGATGTAGCGCGGGAGGGCCGCAATTCGGGCCGGGCCAGCGTATAACTCCTCGCCGATGGCCAGCCGTGCATCGGCTGGATAGACGGCGCCCAGGGCCGGGAGGCGGTCAGCAGCGACAGACTGGGGAATTCCCCTTCCCTCTGCCGCATGAGTGACCAGTGCGGCTTCCTCGTCCATAGAGCCGATCAGGACATGAGCATGAGCCCGTTCGTGAAGTAACAGGTCGGCCACTCCTGCCGCATACACCGTCGGCTGAATACCGATGAACTGCACGGTAGTGGGGTTGTACCGCTCAGGGGTACCGCGCCGGTTCCACGCGCGCAGGAAGATGTCTTCGGCCAGCGGGAGGATGGTGGGGTCACCCACAGCGACGATGGGCGGGGTCCCGTAGGCAACCGCCGCATCGGCCACTCCCTCCAGGGTCTCCAGGGCGGCGATGGATGTCAGCGTGCGCTCGCCTCCTACTGCGCCGGAGCCGAGGGTGAAGAGGATGGGGGCTCCACTCTCTGCCGAGTGACCCAGTTCGGCAGGCAGTCCGTCAAATGCTGGCAGGGGGCGAGTTGAGGGGACGGGGCCGCGACGGGCGCGAATGGCGGTCCAGAGAAGGACCCCAAGGGCAATGATGATCAACAGCCACGGCAGGATTGATGTCATAATTCCCTCCCGTCGGTGCGCTGCGAGGGGGCCTCCAGCCAGCGAATGGCCCGCTCTATGGCCGATGCATTCACCCACCCCGTCAGCAGCGGCTGGAAGAACAGGAGAGCCTGAGCACCCACCCAGCCCAGGGCAGCGGCGAGGTCGGCGAAGAGGGGGGACAGGTTATCCAGTTCCAATGATTCAACTGCTGAAGTCCGCTTCTCCCCGTTCACAAAAGATAGTATAGCACGAATTGGAAAGAAGGCAAAAACCGTTGCGCTCTCTCGTTTTTGGAGTATACTAACTAAAGGGATTTTAGCCGTCAGGGGTAATTACCTACCCGCTGTCATTGCGAGGCGGCAATAGCCGCCGAAGCAATCTCCCCCCAGGCCTGGAGATTGCTTCGCCGCCTTCGGCGGCTCGCAATGACGCGGGTGGTAGGTATTTACCGTCAGGGGTCAATCGTCAGAGGAGGGGCATTATGGAGCAGCGAATCTATCGGGGTGAGATTCATCCTCAGGCTATGGCGGACGCGCTGGTCCTTCAGTTCAATAAAGGTGACCTGATGGCTCAGCGGATCGGGACGGGGGACCAGGTCCTGGTCCAGATTGCCACGCGGGATTGGGAATGGGGTGGGCCTCAGAGCGCGCTCACTCTGGGCATCAGCCGCGTGGAGGGCGGTGTCCAGGTCACCATGGGCCAGCAGCGCTGGCTGGGCGCTGTGGCGGACCTGGCCCAGACCGGGCTCATGGCGCTCATTAACCCTCTTTCTCTCATCACCCGCATAGATGACATTGTTCGCAGCATTTCCGGCCTGACCCTGCCTCAGCAGGTCTGGCAGGCTGTGGAGCATTACTGCGAAAGTGTTGGCGCCCGGCCGGCAGGGATGATTGAGGAAGAGACGGTGGTCTGTGCTTATTGTGGGGTGGGGAACCCTCTGGGTGCGGCGAAATGTTCCGCCTGCGGCGCGCCTCTGGCGGATGCCCGACCGGTGGCATGCCCCCGCTGTGGAAGGCGCTCTGCGGCTGGAGCGCGTTTCTGCAGTTATTGTGGGGCCTCCCTGCAGGCTCCCGGTCCCTCCTCGCCATCCGCTTCTTCCCCTTTCCAGCGCGGCCCCCGATCCTGATTCGCACCCATCTCTGACGCAGCCGTCACTTCCAGCGGAGGGTTTTGGGGGGGGGGGGGGCGGCCCCCC
>JAPYWT010000275.1 GCA_028276215.1 Thermoflexus sp.
ACGAACAAGCCATCCAGGCTTTCCAAAAGGCCATCGCCCTGGACCCCAAATTCGCCACCCCCTGGAACGGCCTGGGCCACGTCTACCGCGCCCTGGGCCGCTATGATGAGGCCATCCAGGCCTGCCAGCAGGCCATCGCCCTGGACCCCAAAGACGCCGCCCCCTGGAACAACCTGGGCAACGTCTACCGAGACCTGGGCCGCTATGAGGAAGCCATCCAGGCCTACCAAAAGGCCATCGCCCTGGATCCCAAATTCGCCCTCCCCTGGAACGGCCTGGGCAACGTCTACGCGCTGCGCGGGGAGTGGGAGCAGGCGCTGGGGGCCTTCCGCCGCGCGGCCGAACTGGCGCCGGAGCGAGGTGTGTACCACGCCTCTGTTGCCAGTGCGCTGCGCGCCCTGGGGCAGGAGGCGGAGGCGCAGGAGGAAATCGCCCGCGCCTGCCCGCTTATGGAGAAAGAAAACGAATACAACCGCGCCTGCTTCGCCGCCATCTGCGGGGAGAGAGAAGAGGCCCTGCGCCTGCTGGAGATTGCCCTGCAGAAGCGCCAGGTCTCCCGGCAGTGGGCCCGCCGGGACCCGGACCTGCGCTCCCTGCACGGCGACCCGCGGTTTGAGAAACTGGTGGGTGCCGGTTGAAACCGGCCTTTCCGGGCGCTTTCGCGCCGGGCGTCGGCCTCCGCCGACGCCCCAATGGTGCTGAAATGGAGCGCAGGCCGCCAGGCCTGCAGATACAGGCTGACCGCCTGCGCCACGAAAACCGTACCGTTGAGCCGATGCCCCGGTCGGCGCAGGCCGACCATCGGCCGAAGGCCCAATAAGGACGACTTCAGTCGGCACGGGCGGAGTCGGCGCAGGCCGACCATCGGCCGGAGGCCCAATAAGGACGACTTCAGTCGGCGCAACCGCCGGGCGAAGTCGGCGCAGGCCGACCATCGGCCGAAGGCCCAACAAGGGCGACTTCAGTCGGCGCAACCGCCGGGCAAAGTCGGCGCAGGCCGACCGTGGGCCGGAACCCGATATGGCGGATTCCCGTCGCGCGGAGTGCCCTCACCCCTCCCCCCAGCCCCCTCCCCTCTCCCGCCCGGCGGGAGAGGGGAGGGGGTGCCGCCAACGGCGGCGGGGGTGAGGTGAGGGCCCTGCTCCCTGCGACTTGCGACCTTGCTCCCTATAGAAAGGAGGTACCATGCGAACCGTCCTGCGTATCCTGCTCATCCTTCTGGTCGTCGTCCTGATCCTCGGCCTGGCGGGCTTCGGCGTCGGCTACGCCACCGTCCGCCGGGCCTGGCCCCAGACCCGCGGCACCCTCCAGGTGCCGGGCCTCCAGGCCCCCGTCACCGTGATCCGGGACCGGTGGGGCGTCCCCCACATCTACGCCTCCAACCCCCACGACCTCTTCTTTGCCCAGGGGTACGTCCACGCCCAGGACCGCTTCTGGCAAATGGAGTTCTGGCGACGGCTGAGTTCCGGGCGACTGGCGGAGGTGCTGGGCAAGTCGGCCCTCCCCACCGACCGCTTCGTCCGCACCATCGGCTGGCACCGCGCCGCCGCCCAGGATTGGGAAAGGGCCGACCCGGAGACCCGCGCCGTGCTGGAGGCCTACGCGGAGGGCGTCAACGCCTACATCTCCACCCACAAAGGCCGCCTGGGGCTGGAGTTCACCCTCCTGGGCCTGACGGGCAAGAAGTTTGACCCCGAACCCTGGACGCCCGTCCACTCCATTGCCTGGGGGAAGGTCATGGCGTGGGACCTGGGGGGCAACATGAGTTACGAACTGCTCCGGGCCGGCATCATCGCCCGGCTGGGGACCGGCGCCGTCCCCGACCTGATGCCCGCCCCGCCCCCGGACCGCCCCGTCATCGTCCCGCACCCGCTGACCCAGGCGACGCTCCAGAGCATCCCCGAGGCCGTCTTCACCACCCACTTCCTGGGGGAGGGGGACGACCTGGGGAGCAACAACTGGGTGGTCGCCGGGAGCCGCACCGAGACCGGGATGCCCCTCCTGGCCAACGACCCCCACCTGGGCCTCCAGATGCCCTCCATCTGGTACGAAGTCGGCCTCCACTGTGAGCCCAAAGGGCCCGATTGCCCCTACAACGTCGTCGGGGCTTCCTTCGCGGGGGTCCCCGGCGTCGTCATCGGCCACAACGACCGCATCGCCTGGGGCGTCACCAACGTCAACCCCGACGTCCAGGACCTCTTCATTGAGAAGGTCAATCCCGAGAACCCCAACCAGTACGAGTACCGGGGCCGCTGGGAGGACATGCAGATCATCCGGGAGGAAATCCGCGTCGCCGGGCAGGAGGAGCCCGTGGTGGTCTTCGCCCGCATCACCCGCCACGGCCCCATCATCAACGACATCGTCGGCGGGGAGGAGGAGGACTGGTCCTACGGCTGGCAGCCCCTGGCCCTCTCCTGGACCGCCCTCCAGCCCGGCACGCTGACCCGGAGCATCCTCCTGCTGAACCGGGCCCAGAACTGGGAGGACTTCCGGGAGGCCCTCTCGTACTGGGACGTCCCCAGCCAGAACTTCATCTACGCCGACGTGGACGGGAACATCGGCTACCAGATGCCGGGGCGCATCCCCATCCGTGGCAAGGGCGACGGCTCCGTCCCCGTCCCCGGCTGGACCGGCGAGTACGACTGGGTGGACTACATCCCCTTTGACGACCTCCCCCGCGCCTTCAACCCGCCGGAGGGGTACATCGTGACGGCCAACAACGCGGTGGTGGGGCCCGATTACCCCTACCTGCTCACTGTGGACTGGAGCGACCGGACGGCGCTGCGCGCCCAGCGCATCGTGGAACTCATTGAGGGACTCACCCCCATCTCCGTGGACGACATGAAGGCCATTCAGGGGGACAACCTCTCCGTCTGGACGCGCGCCGTCCTCCCCTACGTGACGGCCCTCTCCACCGACGACCCCCGGCTGAAGGAGGCGCTGGACCTGCTGCGCGCGTGGGACGGGCGGTCCACGCGGGATAGCGCCGCCGCGGCCCTCTTTGAGTCCTTCCGTCTCCATCTGGCCGAACGGACCTTCCGGGACGACCTGGGGGACTCGCTCCTGCGGCAGGCGAAGAGCCCCGTCCTCTATGCCCTGGAGTCTATGGTGAAGGACCCGCAGTCCCCCTGGTTTGACGACCGGCGGACCCCGAAGACGGAGACGCGGGATGAAATTCTCCTGCTGGCGCTGAAGGACGCGGTGGCGGAACTGACGGAGCGGTTGGGGCCGAACATGGAGAAGTGGCGCTGGGGCGACCTGCACACGGCGACGTTCAAGAACCAGGCGCTGGGGCAGAGCGGCATCGCCTGGATTGAGCGCATCTTCAACCGGGGGCCCGTCGCCACCGACGGGACCGCGGGCGCGGTCAACAACACGGGCTACAGCCTGAACGCCCCGTACGACGTGCGGAGCGGCCCGTCCTACCGCCAGATCGTGGACGCGGGGGACTGGTCCCGCTCGGTCTCCATGCACACCACGGGGCAATCGGGCCACCCGTTCCACCGCCACTACGACGACATGATTGACCCCTGGCGGAACATCCAGTACCACCCGATGCTCTGGAGCCGGACGGAGGTGGAGGCCCAGGCGGAGGGCATCCTGCGGCTGGTGCCGTAATTTGTAGGACAACTGCTTGCAGTTGTCCTACAGAACCGTAAGGAGGCCCGTATGCTCCTCACCGACAAACCCAACGGCCGCGCCCTGGGCTGGGAGCATCTGGAGACCCGCTACCCCTATACCTTCCGGATGTTCCGCGTCCGGGAGGACATCGTCCGCTGGCCCGACGGCCAGGTCCGGCCCTTCGTCTACGTGGAGGCCGCCGGGGCGGTCTGGGTGGTCCCCGTGACCGCCGACGGGCAGGTTGTCCTCATCCGCCAGTTCCGCTATCTGATAGACGACTGGTCGTGGGAACTGCCCGCCGGGGGCTTCCACGACTTCCAGGGCTCCCCGCTGGACCTGGCCCGGCGGGAACTGGCGGAGGAGGTGGGCGGCGAGAGCGACGACTGGGAGTACCGGGGCTTCTTCCGGACGGGCGCCAGCCTCTTTGACCAGGTCGGGCACATCTTCCTGGCCCGCAACGTCCGCCTCTGCCGGGAGCCGGACCGGGAACCGGGGGAGATCATAGAGGTACATCCGGTCCCGGTCCCCCGCGCGCTGGAGATGGCGCGCGGGGGCGAGATTCTGGACGTCCACAGCGCGCTGGCGCTGCTGCGGTGCGAGGGGGACCTGTGGGCAGCGTATTCCCGATAAGGGATGAGGGCGGTGGCCGGTGTCGCCCCGATACGGGGCAGGGACAGCAGACAGTGGATGCCCGATGAGGGGCGGGGGCCGGCGGGGGGGGGGGGGGGCGGGCCCCCCCCCCCCCCCCATAGGCCCCCCCCCCCCCCACCCCCC
>JAPYWT010000276.1 GCA_028276215.1 Thermoflexus sp.
TGGTGGACGTCGTCATCGGCCCCCGGTCCGCCCTCTTCGTCCCGCTGGACCCGCTGGGCCTCATCATCGTGGACGAGGAGCACGACCCCTCGTACAAGCAGGCCTCCCGCCCCGCCTTCCACGCGCGGGAGGCGGCGCTGGAACTGGCCCGCCGGGCCGGCGCGACGGTCATCCTGGGCTCGGCGACGCCCAGTCTGGAATCGTACCTGCGGGCCGGGCGGGGGGAGTTCCGCCTGCTGGTCCTGGGACGCCGCATCCTGGGCCACCACCAGCGCATCTCTGACCTCCAGGCCGTTTACGGCGTCCCCCGGACCCGCTACCAGCCCCTGACCGACGGCCCCTCCGAAGCCTGCTACCTGGACCTGCCCCCCGTCCAGGTGGTGGACATGCGGGCCGAACTGCGCGCGGGGAACCGGTCCATCTTCAGCCGGGCCCTCCAGCGGAGCGTGGACGAGGCGCTGGCGCGCGGGGAGCAGGTCATTCTCTTCCTGAACCGGCGCGGGACGGCGACCCACGTCTTCTGCCGCGCCTGTGGCTACGTGGCCCGCTGCCCCCGCTGCGACGTCCCCCTCACCTTTCACGCCGGAGGGGCGCAGAGTGCTTCGCCCCTCCTTTGCCACCACTGCGGCCATCGGGAACCCCTGCTGGAGCGCTGTCCCCGATGCGATTCCCCGGCCTTCCGCCCTTTCGGCCTGGGGACGGCGGGGCTGGAGGAGGCCGTGCGGGAACGCTGGCCCGGCGCGCGCGTCCTGCGTTGGGACCGGGATACGGCCCGCACCGCGCAGGCGCACTGGAACATCCTCCAGGTCTTCTCCGACGGCGGGGCGGACGTGCTGGTGGGGACGCAGATGATTGCCAAGGGGCTGGACCTGCCGCTGGTGACAGTGGTGGGGGTGATTTCGGCGGATACGGCGCTGAACCTGCCCGATTTTCGGGCGGCCGAGCGGACCTTCCAGTTGCTGGAGCAGGTGGCCGGGCGGGCCGGACGGGGGCTCATGGGGGGTCGGGTCGTCCTCCAGACCTACCACCCCGACCACTACGCCATCACCGCTGTGGAGCACCACGACTATCTGGGGTTTGTGCAGAGGGAACTGGCTTTTCGGCGGGAGGCGGGGTACCCTCCGTACGTCCGGCTGGCCCGCCTGCTCTATCGTCACACCGATGCCCGTCGGGCGGAGGTGGCGGCGCGGGATATGGGGGACCGACTGCGGGATGCGCTCCGCCGGTCTGGACTTCCCCCCACCGACCTCATCGGCCCCGTCCCCTGCTTCTTCGCCCGACTGCGGGGATACTACCGGTGGCAGATCATCCTTCGCCACCCCGATCCCTCGTCCTTCCTGCGGGCGGTCCCCATCCCCCGGGGCTGGCTGGTGGATGTGGACCCGGTGGACCTGCTGTGAGTTACCATTCCGCTTTTTGGGACCCGCGCGCGCCTCGGAGCCGGCGCAGGAAGGTGCCGGTGCGAATGTCCTGCTCCAGGTGATAGGTGAGGTAGTGGTGCATGGCTCGCTCCACCTCTGCCAGAAGGGCCGGCGAGACGCGCAGTTCCCGCAGGCGGGCGAAGGGCAACCGCTGGCAGGCCCGCAGCAGGCCCAGCGCGGCCGGGGAGAGGGGCATGACCCACTGGGCCGCCGAGGCCTGGAAGCACTCCGCGCAGAGTGCCCCGCCCCGCTCCGGGTCCAGACCCAGCGGGGTTTTCCCCCGCACCGGCAACGGTCGCCCGCAGAGGCGGCCCTCCCGCTCCCCCATACACCGCCCCCATTCGGGACGGAAACCCACCAGGCTCAGCAACCGCTGCTCGTAGGCCCGGACCAGCAGGTCCAGCGCCGGAGGGACGGATTCCCCGACCTCTACCTGGCTCAGGTAATCCAGCGTGCGGCTCAGCAGGTCAAAGAGGGCCGGTCCGCCCTCGTCCTCGGCGACAAAGCGGTCGTAGAGTTCGGTCACATAGCGGGCATAGGTGCCCCGGACCAGGTCTCCCCGCAGCGCGGCGTGCGGCTCCAGGGCCTCCGCCTGGCTCACCACATCCCATGAGGAGGGACTGCGGGCCACGACCATTCGGACCCGGGCAAAGAGTTCCAGGTGTCCGGCTTTCCGGCTGCTGGGTTTCCGGGCCCCTTTCGCAATGACGACCCGCTTCCCCTGGGGCGTGCAGAGGGTCAGGACCCGGTCTGCTTCCCCCTGGTCCCGTCGCCGGACGATGATGGCTTCGGTGGTGTAGAGGCGTTCACCGTTTGCCATGCTCTGCGTGCTCCAGCAGGGCCCGCCAGGCCGCCTCTACCTGAGCGCGGGTCTCCTCCAGCGACCCGTCGGTGGAGATGACGACGTCGGCTCGGGCGATTTTGGCTTCCTGAGGCGGTTGCGCATTGACCCGCTGCTCCGCGTCCGGGCGGGAGAGGCCCCGGTCGGCCATCAGCCGCCGGACCTGCTCCTCAACCGGACAGGTGGTGACCCAGAGAGCGTCAAAGGCTTCGGCCATCCCCGACTCTATCAGTTTGATGGCTTCCACCACGACGACTGGGGTCGGCGCGGCGGCGATGCGGTGGGCCACTTCCTCCAGAACAGCCGGGTGGACGATGGCCTCCAGTCGGGCCAGCGCCTGGGGGTCGGAGAAGACGACCGCGCCCAGACGGGCGCGGTCAATTTCCCCATCGGGGCGGAGAACCTGAGGGCCGAAGGTCTCCACCACTGCCCGATGGACCGGGGTCCCGGCCCGCATCACCTCGTGGGCCACCCGGTCGGCGTCAATGACCGTCGCCCCCAGGTCCCTCAGCATACGGGCCACAGTGGATTTGCCCGTCGCGATATTGCCGGTCAGGCCGATGATGTAAGGCATAACCGTCTGCGCTCAAAATCAGAATCGGACATCTCTGATTATACCCCAGGTTGGAGATGTGGGGTAGAGAGCAAAGCGTTGTAATTACCTACCCTGAATCGTTTGCAGATAATGTAGCGTAGGCTTTAGCCTGCGAATACAGGCCTGGCGGCCTGCGCTACAGGGGCATGCCTTCGCCGCGTCTTTGATAGCGCTTGCCCTTTCGGGAAGTCTGTGGTACAACCGAAAGCGCGGCCTTGTTCTACATATGGAAGAGGCACCCCTCTATCAGCAGGTTGCCGAGTCGCTCCGACGGGAGATTCTGAGCGGGCATCTGCGCCCTGGCGACCGCCTGCCCCCAGTGCGGGAGATGGCCCGCCGCTGGCGCTGCACCGTCGGCACCGTCCAGCGCGCCTACCGGGAACTGGCCCGCCAGGGGTTGGTGGTCGGGCGGCGGGGGCAGGGGACGCGCGTCGCGGGCGAACCGACGGTCCCGGCCCCTCTCCGCCGTGCCGCACTGGTGCATCAGGCGGAGGCATTCCTGCTTCGCGCCGTGGCGGAGGGGTACGACCCGGCGGAGGTGGAGCAGGCCGTGCGGCTGGCACTGGACCGCTGGCGGGCGCTGGCGCGGGAACCGCTGGTGCCAAAGGCGGGCGTTCTCCGCTTTTCCGGCAGCCACGACCTGTTGCTGGCCCGCGTCGCGGCCCGGTTCTCCTCCATCGCCCCTGGCTATACGCTGCGCCTGACTTTTACCGGCAGCCTGGGCGGGCTGATGGCACTGGCTCAGGGGATAGCAGACCTGGCAGGCTGCCACCTCTGGGACGCCGAGAGCGATACCTACAATGTTCCCTTTGTCCGGCGGCTGCTGCCCGGTCGCCGGGTGGCCCTGGTGACGCTGGCCTACCGGCGGGTGGGGCTGATCGTGGCCCCGGGAAACCCGCTGGGCCTGCAGGGATTGGCTGACCTGGCTCGCCCGGGCCTGCGCTTCATCGGGCGGCCGCGTGGGACCGGTACCCGGGTCTGGCTGGACGCCCAGATGCGGCGGTTGGGGGTGGTGGGACCGCGCGGCCCGGGGACGGAGGTCGCTACCCATTCGGAACTGGCGCAGGCCATCGCCGAGGGCCGCGCCGACGCTGGCCTGGGGATTGAGGCCGCCGCCCGCGCCTGGGGGCTGGATTTCGTCCCCCTGACCCGCGAGCGGTACGACCTGGTCATCCCGGCAGAAATCTGGGAGACCCCGCCCGTCGCCGCGCTGGCCAGTTGGCTGGCCTCCGAAGAACCCCGCGCTCTGCTGACCGACCTGGGCGGCTACGAGACCGAAGCGACAGGAAGAGTGGAGTGGGTGGAGGGATAACTATTCAGGCTTCCTCACCCCACCCCCGCCGCCTGCGGCGGCACCCCCTCCCCTCTCCTGACCTTTGGTCAGGAGTGGGGAGGGGGTAGCGGCGAAGCCGCTGGGGGAGGGGTGAGGCTGAACAGCGGCGAAGCCGCTGGGGGAGGGGTGAGGCTGAACAGTTACACTATTCCTTGACACATCCTCTCCCAATGCTATAATC
>JAPYWT010000277.1 GCA_028276215.1 Thermoflexus sp.
GGCACGGGCACCGACATCGCGATAGAGGCCGGGGACGTGACCCTGGTGCGCGGGGAACTCTCGGGCGTCGTGGAGGCGATCAACCTGAGCCGGGCCACCTTCCGCAAAATCCGCCAGAACCTCTTCTGGGCGTTTTTCTACAACGTGGTGATGATCCCGCTGGCGGTGGTGGGGTGGATGCACCCCGTGCTGGCGGAAATCGCGATGGCCACCTCTTCGGTGACGGTGGTGACCAACGCCAATACCCTGCGGCGGGTGGACATCCGGATGAATCGCTGATCTTTTTGCCACGAATTGCACGAATTTGCACGAATTAGAATAAAAAATTTGTACCAATTCGTGAAATTCGTGGCGAAGGAAGAGAGAAGCGGGGTATGGAGGAGACGGGCATCCCCATGCTGGTCGTTCTGGAGGGGGAGACTGCCGGTCAGCGGTGGCCCCTTCGGGAGGACCAGGTGCTCATCGGTCGGGGGCTGGATTGCGACATCATCCTCCCGGAGCGGCAGATTTCCCGCCACCACGCCCGCATTGAGCGGACGGCCGACGGCCGCTATCTCCTGCACGACCTGGGCAGTAAAAACGGGACCTGGGTGAACGGAGAGGAGGTGCGGGAGGTTCCCCGTCTCCTGCAGGACGGCGACGAGATTCAGTTCGCCCTCTGCGTGAAGATGACCTTTGTCGGCTCGGACGCGACGCTCCCGCTGGGCGGGGAGGGGCCGGTGCGCGGGATTCGGGTGGACCGGGCCGGGCGGCGGGTGTTCGTGGGCGGGCGGGAGGTCGTCCCCCCCCTCTCCCCGGCCCAGTACCGGCTGTTGACGGCCCTGCTGGACGCCCGGGGCCAGGTCGTCTCCCGGGAGGAGATTGTCCGTACCGTCTGGCCCGATGAGGACGTCCGGGGCGTCTCCGAGCAGGCCATAGATGCCCTGGTCCGGCGGCTGCGGGAGCGGCTGGCGGAACTGGACCCCCAGCACGAGTACATCGTCACAGTGCGGGGGCATGGCTTCCGGCTGGAGAACCGATGACGGACGACAGACCACAGACGACGGACGACAGACCACAGACGACGGACGACGGACCACAGACGACAGACCACAGACGACAGACCACAGACGACGGACGACGGACTGCTGACAGGTGATAATACGCGACGGCAACTGCCCACCTGAGTCATTGCGAGCCGCCGAAGGCGGCGAAGCAATCTCAAGTTCCATAGAATAACAAGAGCATTCGTGAGTTCCATAGAATAACAAGAGCATTCGCGAGTTCCATAGAATAACAAGAACATTCGTGGAGTCTGTGAGGGGATTGCTTCGGCGGCGCCTCGGGCGAAGCCCCCTCGGGCCGAGGCCCCCTCGGGGCCGAGGGCTCGGCGTGGCCCTATTACCGCCTCGCAATGACGATAAGGTAACTACCTACCCGAATGTTTGCGGATAACGTAGCGCAGGCTGTCAGCCTGCATGCAGGCCTGGCGGCCTGCGCTACGGAGGCACAACTCCGCCATCATCTCTTAAGGCGCTTGCCCGGAGGCCCCCCTGGTAGGTAGTTACGATAAGGCAGGTATTTACTGAAGGCTGCGATACGCGATTAGCGATACGCGATTAGCGATCCGCGATGCGCCGCTGGATGCCGTGGTTGCTGACGCTGGGGGCCCTGCTGGAACTGGCGGGCGCGGTGACTCCCTGGATTCCCCACCGGGCCGCCGCGCTCCGGCTGACCGCGCTGGACCTGTTTGTCGTGGTCCGGCTGCTGCCGCCGGTGCGGGACGGAGTGGTCCGCGTTGCCCGTGAAGTGTTCCTCCTCCCCCTGCTGGCCCCGGCGCTGGTGCTGGCACTGGCTCCGACCTTCTGCACCCGGCCGCGCGGGCCCTTCCGCTACGGGGGCCCGCTGGTCGGGGCCTTTCTGGCGCTGACCGTTCTGCCCCCCTATCCGCCCATCCTCACTGCCTGGCGGGACCCCCTCTACCGCGGCCAACTATTTCTGGTGCTGGCGACATGCGCTCTGGCGCTGGCGGCGCTCTGGGCCCGCCGTCTGCCGGAGCAATGGCGGGGCGGACTGGCATCGGTGCTGGCCCTGGTGGGCTGGCTGCCCCCGTTTCTGGCCGTTCTCCGCGTGCGGTCCCTCTTCTCCGCGCTCTACGGGACCCCGGTGGGCATCGGCCCAGGCCTCATCCTGGAGGCGCTGGGTGCCGGGTTCGTCCTGGTGGCCGGCGCAGCGGTCGCGCTCCTCAGACGCTGACCCAACAATTCCCCCTTTTGACACCCCTCCCACCCGATGTTATAATCCTCATCAGCCCGCGCGCTCGGGCAAAACTCCCGCCCCGGTAACGGCCGACGGGGGAGTCTCTGGAGTTCAGAATAAAGACATCGGGAGGTCCGACCATGCCCAACGAACTGCCGCCAGAACAACTGCGCCGCTCCTGCGACCCGCAGCAGTTTTCCTTTGAGACGACCGCCGAACTCCCGCTGATTCCGGACATCATCGGTCAGCCCCGGGCCACCCGGGCCATTGAGTTCGGGCTGGATATGGAGGGCCCCGGCTACAACATCTTCGTCCTGGGGCCGGGCGGGACAGGCCGCACGACCACCATCCAGCGCTTCCTGGCCCAGCGGGCCGCCCAGGAGCCCACCCCGGACGATTGGGTCTACGTCCACAACTTCTCTCAGCCCCGCAGCCCCCGGGCCATCCGCCTCCCGCCCGGCCTGGGCGCGCGCTTCCGGGACGACATGGCCGCGCTGGTGGCCCAACTCCGCCAGACCATCCCCCGGGCCTTTGAGAGCGAGACCTACCAGGAGGCCCGCCGTCAGATTGAACAACGGTTCCAGGAGGCGCAGGAAACGCTTCTGCGGGAACTGGACGCCCAGGCCCGGCAGCGTTCCTTCGCGGTGGTGCGCGCCCCTTCCGGCCTGGCCATCGTCCCCCTGAAGGACGGTCGTCCCCTTCCCCAGGAGGCCTTCCAGGAGTTGCCGGAGGAGGAGCGGGAGCGCTACGCGGCCATGTACCGCGAACTGGAGCCGCTGGCGGAGGCGACCGTCCAGCACCTTCGGGAGCAGGAGGGCGTGGCCCGGGAGGCGTTGCAGAAACTGGACCAGGAGGTGGTGGCGGCGACGGTAGGCCACGCGGTGGACGAACTGAAGGCCCGCTACGCCGAACATGAAGAGGTCGGCGAGTACCTGGAGGAAGTGCGCGCCGACATCATCCGTCGGGCGGAGGAGTTCAAGCAGACGGAGTCTCCGTCCCCCGAGGCCCCCGGTGCGCCCCCGGCCCCGCCTTTCGGACGGTACCTGGTCAACCTGCTGGTGGATAACAGCCAGCAGCAGGGCGCGCCGGTGGTGGTGGAAACCAACCCCAACTATGCCAATCTGATCGGGCGGACGGAGTACGAAATCCGCATGGGGGTGCCCGTCACCGACTTCACCCTTCTGCGCGCGGGGGCGCTGCACCGGGCCAACGGCGGCTACCTGGTCCTGCAGGCCCGGGACGTGCTGGCGGACCCGCTGGCCTGGCAGTCCCTCAAGCGCGCCCTCTCCGAAGGCGTCATCCGTCTGGAGGACCGCGCGGCGGCCCCGGTCTCCGTCGTCAGCCTGGACCCGGAGCCCATCCCGCTGGATGTGAAGGTCATCCTCATGGGCAGTCCGTATCTCTACTATCTCCTCTACGCCCTGGATGAGGAGTTCCGTGAACTCTTCAAGGTCAAGGCCGACTTCTCCACCGAAATGGACCGGACGCCGGAGAACGAGCATCTCTATGCCCTCTTCATCCGGGCCCGCTGTGAGGAGGAGGGACTGCGCCCCTTTGACCGGACCGGGGTGGCGCGGGTGGTGGAGTACGGTTCCTGGCTGGCGGAGGACCAGAACCGTCTCTCCATCCGCTTCGGCGAGGTGACCGACCTCCTGCGGGAGGCCCACTACTGGGCGGGCAAGGCCGGGCGGGACGTGGTGACGGGCGAGGACGTGGAACGGGCCATCGCCGAGCGCACCTACCGGGCCAACCGGGTGGAGGAGGAAATCCGGCGCGTCATCACCGAGGGCACTCTGTTGATCCAGACCGAGGGGGCCGTGGTGGGGCAGGTGAACGGGCTGAGCATCCACGTGGTCGGCGACCACACTTTTGGCCGGCCCACCCGCATCACCGCCCGCGCCTACGTGGGCCGCAGCGGCGTGGTGGACATCCAGCGGGAGGTCAAACTGAGCGGCCCCACCCACGGCAAGGGTGTGCTGACCCTGGCGGCCTACCTGGGCGGTCAGTACGCCACCGACCAGCCCCTGACCCTCTCCGCCAGCCTCAGTTTTGAGCAGACCTACGACGAGGTCCACGGCGACAGTGCTTCTCTGGCGGAACTCTATGCCCTTCTCTCCGTTCTGGCGGACGC
>JAPYWT010000278.1 GCA_028276215.1 Thermoflexus sp.
TCCAGTCCCGTTTCCCCTCTCTCCAATCCGGTCTGCGCTGGCTGCGGGACACCCTGCTCACCCTCTCCCAGCGGCTGACCGCGCTGGAAAACGAGATCAACCAGGCGCTGGGGCTCTCCAGCCCGGTCGCCGAGACGGTGGGGGGATTCCTGGCGCGGGTCCTGGACCGTCTGCCCGGCACCTTTGCCCGCCAGGTCCGCAGCGGCCTGGAGCGGGTCGGCGAGGTGGTCTCCATGCTCCCGACCTTCACACAGGGCATCTACACCCGGGTCCTGGAGCCGATGGACGACTGGTTCAGCGCCCGGGCCGACGCCGGACTGAACGGCTGGATTGTGAACCCGATTCTGAAGACCGTCCTGGACCCGGCGCAGACGCTGGCGGAGCGGGCCCTGGAACTGGTCACGGCGTGGGAGGAGCAACTGGCCGCCCCGGCCCGCCAGGCGATGGACCGGCGGGCGCAGATTCGGGCCGAAATCGCCCGATTAATGGAGGAGTTGGGAGAGTGAGGCGGGCAAAAGACCGGGAAAAAACCTTTGTGTCCTTCGTGTCCTTCGTGGTTTTATCTATTTCTGAGAAGGAGAAGCCGTGCTGAAAAACGAACTGGTCCGTCAACTCACTGTGGCGTCTGTCCTGACCCTGGTCGGGGCGGTGTTGCTGGCCACCTGTGTGCCGCCCACCCCCGTCGTCCAGACCGTGGAGGTCCCGGGCCCGACGGTGGTGGTCACCGCCACCCCCGCGCCGACCGGGACCCCGGGCCCGACCACCCTGACCGTCTGCCAGGTCGGGGAGCCGGAGAGCCTCTACCTCTACGGCGGCTCCTACGCCGCCCGGAACGTCCTGCAGGCTATCTACGACGGCCCCATAGACCACCGTTCCTTTGACTTCCAGCCGGTCATCCTGGAGAAACTGCCCACGCTGGAGGAGGGGGACGCGTATTTCCAGACCGTCACCGTCCAGGCCGGGGACCGGGTGGTGGACGTCACCGGCGAGGTGGTCACTCTCCAGCAGGGAACGCAGGTCTTCCCCGACCATGCCTGTAGAGATGCCGCCAATCCCGAATGCGTGGTCACTTTTGACGGCAACACCCCCATTGAGATGGAGCGGATGGTGGTCTCCTGGACGCTGAAGGACGGGGTCACCTGGTCGGACGGGGAGCCCGTGACGGCCGACGACTCCGTCTACAGTTACGAACTGGCCTGTCATCCGGATACGCCGTCCTCAAAGTACGTCTGCGACCGCACGTTCTCGTACGCCGCCGCCGGGAAGCGCACCGTCGTCTGGACCGGACTGCCCGGGTTTGTGGACGACCTGTACGCGACCAATTTCTTCAGCCCGTTGCCCCGGCACCTCTGGGAGAAGCAACTGCGGGCGACGCCCGCCGATCTGCTGACCCGGGTGGAGAGTACCCGGCAACCGATCGGCTGGGGGCCGTTCCGCATCACCGAATGGGTGCAGGGCGACCACATCGCCCTGGAGCGCAACCCTCTCTACTTCCGCGCCAGCGAGGGGCTTCCCCGGGTGGACCGTCTGGTTTTCCGGTTTGCCCCCAACGCCGAGGGGGTGGTGGCGATGCTGATGGCGGGCGAGTGCGACCTGGCGCTGCCGGGAGACGGAGCCGAATCGCTCCTGCCGTTCCTGAAAGAGGCGGAGGGGCGGGGGCTTCTGCGGCTGGTCACCTCCCTATCCGACCAGTGGGAGCATCTGGAGTTCGGCATCAACCCTGTCGCCACCTACAAACGCCCGGATTTCTTTGAGGACGTGCGGGTCCGGCAGGCCTTCGCCCATTGCATAGACCGACAGGCAATGGTGGATGAAGTCACCCTGGGCCTGGGGCAGGTGGCGGACGTGTACATCCCCCCCAACCACCCCCTGTATGCGGGCGACCGGCTGACCCGCTGGACGTACGACCCACAGATGGGGCGGGCGCTGCTGGCGGAGGCCGGCTGGGCCGACGAGGACGGCAACGGCGTCCTGGAGGCGCACAACGTGACCGGCATCCGCGCGGGCACGCCCTTCTCCGTCACCCTGCTGACCGTGCAGGGGGACGCCCAGCAGGAGGTCATCGCCCGCATCATCCGGGCCAACATGGCCGACTGCGGGGTTCAGGTGACGGTGGACTCCCGCCCGGTGCGGGATTTCTTCGCCGACGGCCCGGTGGGGCCGGTTTTCGGCCGTCAATTTGACCTGGCTCTCTTCACCTGGCGCAACGAGGCAGAGCCCCCCTGCTACCTCTACCTGACGGAGGAGACGCCGGACCAGGGGGACTGGGGGCGGCCCAACGCGTCGGGCTTCTCCAATGCGGAGTACGATGCGGCCTGCCGGGCTGCGCGGGCGGCGCTCCCGGGCACTTTTGAGTACCGGAACGATCACGCCGAGGCGCAGCGCATCTTCACCGAACAACTCCCCGCTCTGCCCCTCTTCTGGCGGGTCCGCCTGGCCGTCGCCCGACCGGAGGTGGAAAACTTCACCCTGGACCCCTTTGAGGAGAGCGAACTCTGGGGGATAGAGGAAATTGGCAGGCGGTAGTTGGTAAACTGGTAAATTGGTCATTGGTCATTTGGTCATTGGTCATTTCGTCATTGGTCATTGGTCATTTTCTCATTGGTCATTTATAATTGGGCTGGAGGTGGAGGATGGCCGGGCGGCGAGAGGAGATTCTGGAGTTGTTGCGGGAGCCGGAGACGCTGGATGTGGACCTGCGGCGGGAGATTCTGGAATCCCTGCTCCGCTTTCCCCGCCCCCGCCGGATGACCTACGAGGAGTTTCTGGCGTGGGCCGATGAGGACACCCTGGCGGAGTGGGTGGATGGGGAGGTGGTGATGTACAGCCCTGCTTCTCTTGCTCATCAGCGAGTTGTCGCTTTCCTCGCACAGATTATGGGCGCGTACGTGGAGTCCAGGGAACTGGGGTTGGTCATCCTGGCGCCCTTCCAGATGAAACTGGCCGGGTCCGGGCGGGAGCCCGACCTGATGTTCGTGGCGACGGAGCACCTGGACCGCCTGCGGGAGACGCATCTGGACGGCCCCGCCGACCTGGTGGTGGAGGTTCTCTCCCCGGAGAGCATGGGCCGGGACCGGGGGGAGAAGTTCTACGAGTACGCGCAGGCAGGGATTCCGGAGTACTGGCTGATAGACCCGGAGGGGGAACAGGCGGAGTTCTACGTCCTGGGACGGCCGGGGCGGTACCGGCTGGAGATGGCCGGCGCGGAGGGGATATACCGCAGTTCGGTCATCCCGGGCTTCTGGCTGGACGTGGAGTGGCTGTGGAAGACGCCCCGGGTGCTGGATGCCCTGCGGGAACTGGGCGTGGTGTGATACCTCACCCCTCCCCCCGACCCCCGGAAATATGGCAATCAACGAATCTCTGACCCACCAACTGCGCCAGCAGGCCCGTCAACTGCTGGAGGAGAAGCGGGTGGACTGTGTGATCGGCTACGAGCCGGGGCGGCGACGGGGGGCCCGCCCGGCGGTCATCTACGAGCCCGCCGAAGCGGACCGCCTGATCTGGGGGCCGGAGTGCGTGCACAACCTGGCCACCTATCTCCACAACAAGAAAAAGCCCCGACGGCGGGGCGAGGAACCGCCCCGGGTGGGCATCGTGGTCAAACCCTGCGACAGCCGCACGCTGAACGTCCTGCTGGCCGAACGGCAGATAGAGCGGGCCCGCCTCTTCGTCATCGGGGTGGCCTGTGAGGGCGTGACGGACGGGACGGGCCAGATGGCCTTCAAGTGTACCCACTGCACCGACCGGGTGCCGGTCCTCTACGATGTCCTCATCGGTGACCCGCCCCCGGTTTCGCCCGTGCCGGATGACTGGTCGGACCTGGAGCGGATGACAGCGATGCCTCCGGCGGAGCGGATGGCCTTCTGGCTCGCCCAGTTTGACCGCTGCATCCGCTGCTACGCCTGTCGGCAGGTCTGCCCCGGCTGCTACTGCCCCACCTGCATGTTTGAGCGGGACGACGGCCTGTGGGTGGACGCGGGGATTGAAGTCCCGCAGAAATACGTGTTCCACCTGGGCCGGGCCCTGCATCTGGCGGGGCGGTGCGTGGAGTGTGGCGAGTGTGAGCGGGTCTGCCCGATGGGGCTCCCGCTGATGTTGCTGAACCGGGCCCTGGTGCGGGAGGTGGAGACGCTTTTCGGCCACCGCGCCGGGCGGGAGGAGGCCCTCAGCCCGTTGCTCTTTGAACTGGGGCCTGAAGGCTCGCCCATTTAGGCCCTGCGCCCTTGCGCCCTGCGACGTGCGACTTGCGCCCTGCGCCCTTGCGCCCTGCGACGTGCGACTTGCGCCCTGCGCCCTGAACCATGCCGTCCACTGAAGAACTGATCCAGACTCTGCAACGGGTGCATCTCTTCTCCGGCCTGAGCC
>JAPYWT010000279.1 GCA_028276215.1 Thermoflexus sp.
GGGGCCCAGGCGGCCCGGTCGCGGAGGGAAATCGCCTCCGGCGGGACCCCCAGCATCCGCCCGGCAACCTGACGAATCTGCTCCGCCGCCTGCTGGGCCGCCCGGGCCACTGCGCCGCCGCTGATGTACGTGGTGCTGGAAGCGTAGGCCCCCTTGTCAAAGGGGGTGAAGTCGGTATCGGACGAGTAGACGACGATGTCCTCCACCGCGCAGCCCAGCACTTCCGCCGCCATCTGGGCCAGCACTGTGTCCGACCCGGTCCCCAGGTCCGTCGCGCCGACCATCAGGTTGAAGGAGCCGTCGTCGTTCATCTTGATGACCGCCGAGCCCATGTCCAGGTACGGGATGGCCGTCCCCTGCATCACGAAGGCGACGCCGTGGCCCCGGCGGAGGTGGGGTTTACCGGGGACGGTGCGGTAATCGCCCTGGCGCCAGCCGAAGGCCGCCGCGCCCATGGCCGCCGCCTCCGCCAGCGCGCAGGTGTGGATGACCTCGCCGTGGGCCTCCCGCCCCTCGCTCCAGACCTTGCTCATCGGGTGCTCCGCGCCGGGTTTGACCGCGTTCTTCAGCCGGAACTCCAGCGGGTCCCAGCCCATCGCCCGGCAGATGCGCTCCATGTGCGCCTCCACCGCGACGAAGCCCTGGGGGACGCCGTACCCCCGGTACGCGCCGGAGGGGACCCGGTTGGTGTAGACGATGTCGGCCCAGAAGCGGATGTTGGGGACGTCGTAGAGGGACATGGCTTTGTGGCCCGTGTTGCCGGTGACGGTCAGCGCGTGGTTGCCGTAGGCGCCCGTGTCGGAGAGGACAATCATCTCGTTGGCCACAATCGTCCCGTCCCGCTTCACCCCCGTCCGCATCTTGAAAATCATGGAGTGGCGGGTGGTGCTGGCGGCGAACTGTTCCTCACGAGTGTACTCCAGAAGGACGGGACGGCCGGTGGCAATGGTCAGGTGGGCACAGATGTCCTCGTAGATTTCCTGCTTGTTGCCGAAGCCGCCGCCGATGCGGGGCTTGATCACCCGGATGCGTCTCTCCGGGAGCCCCAGGACGGGGGCCAGGATGCGGCGGACGTGGAAGGGGACCTGGGTGGAGGAGCGGATGACCAGCCGGTCGTTCTCGTCCCAGTAGGTCAGGCAGGTCCAGGGCTCCAGGGGCGCGGCCTGGACCCGCTGGACCTCGTACTCCCCCTCAAAGACGAAGTCCGCCTCCGTCATCGCGCGGTCCACGTCCCCCAGTTCAATGCGGATTTGGGCGGCCAGGTTGCGGGAGGGATCGCACTCGCCGAAGGGGACGTAGTCGGGCTCGTCGTGGATGACGGGCGCGCCGGGCTGCATCGCCTCGCGCGGGTCCAGGACGGCGGGGAGGATCTCGTACTCCACCTCTATCAGCCGGAGGGCCTCCTCGGCGATTTCGGGGGTCTCCGCGGCCACCGCGGCCACCCGGTCGCCCACGTACCGGACCTTGCTGTCCAGGCTGACGAAGTCCAGCGGCCCCGGAATGGGGTCCGATTGCCCCGCGGTGGAGAAGACGACGCGGGGGATGTCCTGGTAGGTGAGGACGGCGTGGACGCCGGGGAGGGCACGGGCTTTGCTGACGTCTATCCGCCGGATGCGGGCGTGGGCGTGCGGGCTGCGGAGGACTCTGGCGTAGAGCATACCGGGCATCTGGACGTCGGCGGCGAAGGCGGGCTTGCCCTGGACCAGTTTCAGCGCGTCCACCTTCGGCTCCGGCCGGCCCACCACCCGCAGTTCCTCCTCCGTCGGGGCCACGATGAGACGGGGCAGGACGACGGTCTGGGGGCCCGTCCCTCTGGCCGTGGGGAACTCGGGCGGGAGTTCCACAGGCGGGGAGAGGAGTTGGGGAGGCATCGGGATGGCCTCCTCCACCTCCAGGGGCGGGGGCTCCTCGCCCCGCAGGTAGGCGGCGGCCCGCAGGACGGCCTGGACGGGCTTGACGTAGCCGGTCTCGCGGGAGAGGACGCCGCTCAGGGCGTCCCGGACCTCCTCCTCGGTAGGGTTGGGGTTGCGGTCCAGGAGGGCCTTCGCAGCCAGGATGAGGGCCGGGGCCTCGTAGCCACTCTGCATGGCCCCGGTCTCTATGAAGGCCCGCTGGATGGGGTGAAGGGGGGCGCTCCCCTTCCAGCCCCGCATCTGGGGGCCGCTCAGCCCCTCCACGGTGAGGATTTCCGCGCCGTCCACCTGGGCGGCCAGGGTGATGCAACTGCAGCGGGGCTCCCCGTTGACCAGGACGGTGCAGACGCCGCAGGTGCCGTCCTCGCAGCCGTGTTTGACACTGAAGTACCCTTCCCGGCGCAGGACCCGCAGCAGGGTCTCGCCGGGAGCGATGGAGATTCTCCTGGGGATGCCGTTAATGGTCAGACGGATGTCCATGGCGCGTTCTCCTGGAAGAGTCACAAACGACCCGGCACGGTGTCGTTTTAAGTATAGCATCTTCACTTCAGGAAGGCAACTCCCTCTAACCGGTAGTACCATCTTCCTATTGACGCTGGTCCGATCTGTGGTATGATAAAAGCAAACCTAAAAATTTCCTAACAGAAAGGAGGTGAACGCCATGTTGTACATGCCTCGTGAGGAAGGCCAGGGCCTGGTGGAGTATGCGCTGATCCTCGTTCTGGTGGCCATCGTGGTCATCGTCATTCTCACTCTGCTGGGCACCCAGGTCAGCACCGTCTTCTCCCAGATCACCAGCGGGCTCGGTGGTTAGTAACCGACCGGAGATTGCCCACTCACTGCACCGGAACGGCACAGAACCCCGCCACGGCGGGGTTCTGTGTTTTATGGCGCATTTTGGGGCCTTCGGCAAGTGATGGTATAATAAGGTCACCCAACGGAGGTCCCAATGAGAGCGTACTGGATGCTGGCACTGGTTGTGCTGTTTCTGCTGGGGACGGCCGGATGCGGAAGCGTCATCACGCCTCCCGTGACGGAGACCGTTCCCCCGCCGTCCCCTTCCCCCACATCCGGATTCCTCCCCCCACCCTCGTCCACGCCCGGCGCGGGCGGGGGACTCCTGGAGCCCCCAGCCACCCCCACCATTACCCCGACTCCCATCATCTACGTCGTCCGGGAAGGGGACACCCTCTCCGGCATCGCCGCCACCTACGGGGTCAGCGTGGAGGCACTCCAGCGGGTCAACGGCATTGAAAATCCCCTCTTCCTCCGGCCCGGCCAAACCCTCATCATCCCCACGGGCCGGGAGGAGGCCGCCGCCCCCACCGAACTCCTGCCCACCCCGACGCCAATGCCCTACGGCATCCGCGGGGTGGGCTTCTACGAGACCCCGGTGGGCAGTTTGCACTGCCTGGGGGAAGTGGTCAACACGACCCCCTACACGCTGACCAATGTGCAGGTCCGGGTGACGCTTTTTGACGCGTCCGGCAACGCGCTCATTGCCGGGAACGTGTTCGCGGCCGCGGACATCCTGCCCCCCACCGCGCGCGCTCCCTTTTCCCTACTTTTTACCGCACCGCCGCCGAACTTCGTCAGCCATCAGGTAGTGGCCCTGCGCGGCGAGGTGGCAGGCGAACTGGCGGCCCGCTACGTGCCGGTCACTGTGGAGGAGGTCGCCGGGGCTCCCTACGGCCCTCAGTTTGAGGTCTCGGGGGCCGTGCGGAACGCCGACCCGGAGCGGACCGCCGCCACCGTGGTCGTGGTCGCCACGGCCTACGACGAGGCCGGGCTGGTCACCGGCTTCCGCCAGCAGACGGTGGACGTGGGGGACGGGCTGGCCCCCGGCGCCACCGCCCCCTTCCGGATGCGCTTCACCGTCTACAAGGGCGTGCCCGCCGATTTCGCCGTCATCGCCTACGGGAAAACGCGGTGAGTGACGCCTTTTGTAGGACAACTGCTCGCAGTTGTCCTGCTTTTGTGATCCTCACCTCCGGAGGTGCTGATGTACGCTGTCCTGAAGCAACTGGTCCGCTATCTCTTCCCCCTTCTGGTCCGGGTGCGGGTGACGGGGCAGGAAAATTTTCCGCCCAGCGGCCCCTACATCCTGGCGACCAACCACCTGTCCGTCTTTGACCTCCCCCTGCTGATGATGATTTGCCCCCATACCGTGCGCGCGTTCGCCGCCTCCAAACACCGTCGTAACCCCTTCTACTTCCTCGTCCTCAGCGCCGCCGGCTCCATCTGGGTCCGGCGGGGCGAGATAGACCGGGAGGCGCTGCGCGGCGCGTTTGAGGTCCTGAAGCGGGGGGAAGTGCTGGGCATCGCCCCGGAGGGCACCCGTGCCCGCCGGGTCTACGCGCTCCAACCGGGGAAGACCGGCGCCGCCTACATCGCCACCCGCGCCGATGTCCCCATCGTCCCCG
>JAPYWT010000280.1 GCA_028276215.1 Thermoflexus sp.
TTCTCGCCCGACTTCTCTGTCCACACGATGTGGACGCTCCCGTCGGGCGCGACCGCGATGTCCGGCCCCCAGGCCAGGGGGACGACGTCCGAGGCCGTCACCGACGGCGACCAGGTGACCGCGCCGCCCGCGCCCACCGTGCCCGTCATATACCGGATTTCGTCCTCTGAGAGGGATAGGGTCTCCCGCCAGACAACGTGCAGGGTTCCCTCTGGGCCCACCGCGATCCGGGGGTCCATACTTCCAAGAAACGTGTACGTGAAAATGACCGTGGCGGAGAGCCACTCCCCGGTGGCCGGGCGGCGGGTGTAGTAGATGTCCCCCGTTCGCTCATCAGCAGAAGGCCAGTTCGCAAAAACCAGGTGAAGAGATCCGTCCTCCGCGCGCGCCACCGAGAATCGGGAGACAGGCATTAAGATGCCCGGTACGGCCACTTCAACGGTAACGGCGATGCCCGTTTTCTGGTAGATGGTGAAGGCCTGATTGCTGTTGTTATCCGTCCAGAAGAACAGGGGCACGGTGCCGGAGAAGAGGACGGCCGGATGGATGGACTCCAGCGAGGTGGAAGCCACCCGTCCCGGAGCCCCCCACGACTGCCCGTTGTGGATGGAGCACGCGGAGTAGATGTTCCAGGCACCGTCCCGGTTGTCGGACCAGGCGGCGCACAGGGTCCCGTCGGCCGCGCGCGCCAGGGCCGCGAAGCGGGCCCAGGACCCGCTCCCGGAGAGGTTGACCGGCGGGGTCGTCCCGGCGGCGGCCTCCGGGGCCAGGAGCCCCAGCAGGAGGACCACCCCCACCGTTGCCAGAAGAAGGGATCCGACGAGCGGTTTCGGGTTCATCTGCCTCACCGCAGGAATAGAAATACCGACGTAATCCCTCCGCCGACGACGGTCACGTTGGGGACCTGGTCGGTGTAGTACTGGCCGTCAATGACCACCCAGCCCACCACGGTATAGCCACTCCCGGCCGGGATGTCGGTCAACTGGTACGCTCCGTTCTCTCCGGAGAGGGTGGAGGCAATCAGGGTGGAGCCCAGCCGGACCTCCACCGTGGCGCGGGAGATAGGAGTGAGCGTACCGCCCTTGTACAGGTAGACCACCCCTGCAATGATCCCCGTCGTGGGGCCCGGGGTGGGGCTGGGGGTGGGGGTCGGGCCCACGGCGGTCACCGAAACGGTGATGGGCCCGGTGATGTTGTCGGTCTCCCGGGTCTCGGCAATCTGGTTCCAGGAGTCGGCCCAGGCGTAGACCGGGTGGGTCCCCGTGACGGCGAAGCCGGAGGTGTTGATGGTCAGCGTGATGGTCCCGCTGACGGCCAGCCCGCTGACCGCGCTCCAGCCGATGGGCTGGGTCCCGCTGAAGGGCGGCGAACTATCGGCGTAGAGGTCCACCCAGAACATGGAGTTGACCGGCTGGTCGCCGGTGTTGCGCACCACCGTCTGGAACTGGAGGGGGGAGTACGTGGTGATGGGCGGCGTGGCCAGCAGGCGCAGACCGCTCACCACCAGGTTCGGCCCCGAAACCGGGCATGGGGAGATGAACGTCGCGGTCACGTTGGCTTTCCGGTTCTGCGCCCGGACGGTGTGCGTCCCCTCCGCCACGGTGACGGTGATGACCGTTGTCCAGCGGGCAGGCAGGTTGCTGGCAGAGACGGTCCCCACCGACGTACCGTCCCAGGAGATGGTGATGTGGTCGTTCTTGTTCTGGTAGGTCCAGTTGTAGCCCTGGACGGTGATGGTGATGCCGGTGCCCGGCCCGCCGCAGGTGGGGGAGAGGGTGATGTACGCGGTGGAGGGGGTGGGGGTGGGCGGCACAGGCGTCGGCGTCTGGGTCGGGGTGGGGGAGGGCGTGGGCGTGACGGAGCAATCCCGCACGATGTCCCAGTCCGTCTTGCCGTACGCGGAGACCGCCACCATATGTCCCGCCTGCAGCGCGGGGACGGAGAAGGTAAAGGTGTTGTCGCTCCCGGCCACCGTGGTGGCCATGTAGCCGGTGTTCACGTTGCGCAGTTGGACGGTCTGCCCGCGCTGGGCGGAGCCCGTCACCTGGGTTGCCCCGGCGCAGAGGGGCTTGCTGAGGAGCACGACACAGGCCGGGTGGGCGGAGCAATCCGCGTCGGCGCAGTCCACCTGGCCGTCGCCGTCATCGTCCGTGCCGTTATCACAGATTTCGGCGGACTGGCAGTTGGGGGCACTGGCGCAATCCGGGTCGTAGCAGTCGGCCAGGCCGTCGCCGTCGTCGTCCCTGCCGTTATCGCAGATTTCGGCGGGCGGGGCCTGGCAGGCGGGGTCGGAGAGACAGTCGGTGTCGTTGCAGTCCACCAGGCCGTCGCCGTCGTCATCCACGCCGTTGGCACAGTCCTCACTGGCGAGACATTCGGGGTCACCCCAGCAATCCGGGTCGTCGCAGTCCACCCCTCCGTCGCCGTCGTTGTCCAGGCCGTCGGCGCAGGAGGTCTCGCTGCCGCCGCCTCCACCGGGGTTGGGCGGAGTATACTCCTCTCCGTAGGAGGCGATAGTGCGGGCGGCGATGGTGCGGATGGGGAGGCCGTTGGGCGCGAAGGCGGCGATGATGGGCGAAATGAGCGGCAGGTTGTAGTTCAGGGAGACGACGACCCGCTGGCCGATGCCGGCCTTGCCGTCCGGCCCGGTGCCGCCCGGCCCCAGGCAGTTGAAGAGGGGGGTCCCGGGGCCGCTGTCGCACAGGACGGTCACCGTCACGTCGTTCGGGTCCACCAGCGCGGCATATTGAAGGGCCCGGTTGATCGCCCCGTCGGGGTTCCAGGGGTGGACGGCGCCCCAGCGGGCCCCTTCCCGGGCGGCGTTGAAGAGGGACGTATAGATGAACAGGGCCCGCCCGAAGTCCAGGATGCCCATGATGAACAGCAGGAGCACCGTCAGGATCAGGGCGAATTCCACCAGGCCCTGTCCCCGGTCCGTCCGCCGATGGGCCGATGTTTCCTGATTGAGGTCCCTCTCCGGTTTCATGCTCCCTCCCGGCAGGCGATAGAAAGCGCCGGGCCTGGAATCTGGGAAGGGCGTTGTCGTCCGCAGTTCCAGCCCGGCCCGAACGGGATGGCCCCATTCACCTCCGGGGCAAAAATGGTCGCAAAGAAATCTCTTACAATATTATAACCCAGTCGGTGATTTTCAGCAACAGTACTTTAGTACGGTTTGATTGCAGTTTGGTGACAGTTCAGCGCCGACTGGAGTTACCCTTCCTGGGCCGCAGGCCAATAGGACTTCATCGGAAATAGGACGCGGATGAACGCGGATGGACTTCCCTTCCCCTCTCCCGCCGCGAAAAGCGGGCGGAAGAGGAGAGGGGCTGGGGGAGGGGTGAGGGTACAGCCCAACGCGGCAAGCAAAGTGCGGATTTTGCCTGAGTGCCATTTTATCCCAGTTTTACCAGCAGTTGGACAATCACGACACACCCCCTTTCTTGACAAAATAAGCGCTTGCGGTAAAATATAAGCGCATTAGCCGGAGTGGCGGAACTGGCAGACGCGCTGCGTTCAGGGCGCAGTGACCGTACGGTCATGTGGGTTCAACTCCCACCTCCGGCATCGCCGCCTGAACCGACCGGTTCGGGCGGTTTTGTTTTGAGGGCGATGCCGGTAGAGGGTGCGATGGCGGGGTCTATATCGCGGCCCGGGGGCGCAGGAGGGACCGGATTTCCTGAACCAGTTGGGAGGAGTCAATCTCTTTCAGGATGTAGCGGGATGCCCCGGCTTGGAGCGCCTGTCGCCGTTCCTCCGGGTCGGGGTAAGAGGTGAGGACGACGGCCTGGACGCCCGGGCATTCCGCCTTCAGGCGGCGCAGAGCGGCCAACCCCTGCCCGTCGGAGCGCTTGGTCTCCAGGATGACGACGTCGGGGGCTCTCTCTACGGCCAGAAGAACTCCTTCCTGCCAGCAACCCGTGCAGCCGACAATCTCCACCCCTTCGGCGGAGCGCAGGCGGGCCTCCAGCGCCTGGCGAACGGCATCGTGGTCGTCTATGATGAGCACGCGTACCCGTCCCACGGTTTCCTCTCCTTCGGTTGTTCAGTATACCGGGGGGAAACCGGGGCGGTTAGTGTTATCTATCCCCGAATTGGGATGACGTTATGCAGACTACTGACCACAGACCACGGACCACAGACCACAGACCACTGACCACTGACCACAGACCACTGACCACAGACCACTGTGCCGGCTGAAAGCCTGCGCTACTCTTGTCGTAACTATTCAGGCTTCCTCACCCCACCCCCGCCGCCCTCGGGCCGAAGGCCCTTCGGGCCGAGGCCTGCGGCGGCAGCGGCGAAGCCCCGGGGGGCGGGGTGAGGCTGAACACT
>JAPYWT010000281.1 GCA_028276215.1 Thermoflexus sp.
AAGAGGTACCCGCCATGCCGATGACCGAACGAGTCGCCCGATTGAGAGAACAGAGTCTGGAAGCCCGGCCCACCCTCTCCACGGAACGGGCCGAACTCATCACCGAGTTCTACCGCCAGGACCTGGGGCCCGTCTCCGCGCCGGTGCGCCGCGCCCTGGCCTTCCGCTACCTCATGGAACATAAGACCGTCTACATCGGCGAGGGGGAACTCATCGTCGGCGAGAAAGGGCCGTTCCCTAAAGCCGCGCCCACCTACCCCGAACTCTGCTGTCACAGCCTGGAGGACCTGGACATCCTGAACTCGCGGGAGAAAATCCCCTTCATCGTCACCCCCCAGGCGCGGCAGGTCTACGCGGAGGTCATCATCCCCTTCTGGCGCGGCAAGTCCATGCGCGACCTCATCTTCCGGGAGATGACGGACGAGTGGAAGGCCGCCTATGAGGCCGGCATCTTCACCGAGTTTATGGAACAGCGGGCCCCGGGCCACACCGTCCTGGACGACAAAATCTACCGCAAGGGCATGCGGGACTTCCAGGAGGACATCCGCCGCGCGCTGGCGAACCTGGACTATCTGAACGACCCCGAGGCCTACGACAAGCAGGAAGAACTGAAGGCGATGCTCATCTGCGCCGACGCGCTGATCCGCTTCGCTGAACGGCACGCGGAGAAGGCGGAGGAACTGGCCGCGCGGGAGTCCGACCCCCGGCGTCGGGCGGAACTGCGGCGCATCGCCGAGGTCTGCCGACGTGTCCCTGCCTACCCGCCCCGCGACTTCTGGGAGGCCGTCCAGTACTACTGGTTTGTCCACCTGGGCGTGACGACTGAATTGAACACGTGGGACTCCTTCAGCCCCGGACGGTTGGACCAGCACCTCTACCCGTTCTACCGCAGGGGACTGGAGGACGGCACGCTGACGCGGGAACAGGCCGAAGAGTTGCTCCAGTGCCTGTGGATCAAGTTCAACAACCAGCCCGCGCCGCCCAAAGTGGGCGTCACGGCGGCGGAGAGCGCCACCTACACGGACTTCGCGCAGATCAACCTGGGCGGCCTGCGGGAGGACGGCTCCGACGGCGTCAACGAACTGACCTACCTCATCCTGGACGTGGTGGAGGAGATGCGGCTTCTGCAGCCCAGCGCGTCGGTCCAGGTCAGCAAGAAGAGCCCGGACGCGTTCATCAAACGGGCCGCCCGTATCATCCGCACCGGCTTCGGTCAGCCCTCGGTTTTCAACGCCGACCTGGTCGTCCAGGAACTCCTGCGCCAGGGGAAGTCCCTCGCCGATGCCCGTAACGGCGGCACCAGCGGCTGTGTGGAGACGGGCGCCTTCGGCAAGGAGAGTTACATCCTCACGGGCTACATGAACCTGCCCAAAATCCTGGAGATCACCCTGAACAACGGCGTGGACCCCCGGACGGGCCGCCGCATCGGCCTGGAGACGGGTGACCCGCGGGATTTCGCCTCGTTTGACGAACTCTTCGCCGCCTTTGAGCGGCAACTGCGCTATTTCGTGGACGTCAAAGTGCGCGGCAACAACGTCATAGAACGGCTGTACGCCCGCCACATGCCCGCGCCGTTCCTCTCCATCCTGATTGACGACTGCATCGCGAAGGGGAAGGACTATCACGACGGCGGCGCCCGCTACAACACCACCTATATCCAGGGAGTCGGCCTGGGCTCCATCACCGACGCCCTGACCGCCATCCGCTACCACGTTTTTGATCAGCGCACCGTCTCTATGGACGAACTGCTCACGGCCCTGCGGAGCGACTTTGCGGGCTACGAGTCGCTGCGCCAGACCCTGCTCCACCGGACCCCCAAATACGGCAACGACGACGACTACGCGGACGGGGTGATGCGGGCCGTCTTTGAGGCCTACTTCCAGGCTGTGGACGGGCGCCCCAACACGAAGGGCGGGCGCTACCACATCAACCTGCTGCCGACCACCGTCCACGTCTACTTTGGCTCGGTGACGGGGGCGATGCCGGACGGGCGGAAGGCCTGGATGCCCCTTTCGGAGGGCATCTCCCCGGTCCAGGGCGCCGACCGCCGGGGCCCGACGGCCGTCCTCAAATCCGCCGCCAAAATGGACCACACCCGCACGGGTGGCACTCTGCTCAACCAGAAGTTCAACCCGTCGCTGCTGAGGACCGAGGAGGGGCTGGACAAGTTCGTCCAGTTGATCCGGACCTACTTCCGTCTGGACGGCCATCACATTCAGTTCAACGTGGTGGATGCGGCCACGTTGCGGGCCGCGCAGGAGCATCCGGAGGAGTACCGGAGTCTGATTGTGCGGGTGGCGGGTTACAGCGACTACTTCTGCGACCTGACGAAGGCCCTGCAGGACGAAATCATCGCCCGCACCGAGCATGAATCGTTCTGACTGGCTACCCGACAGTTTGAAATCCGGACACGGATACACACGGGTTTCACGGATGAACACGGCTTCGCCCAGAGGGGTCTGCCCAACGGGGTGACTACCCACCCGGACCGGTTTGGAGATAACGTAGCGCAGGCCACGAATGCTCTCGTTATTCTATGGAACTTTGTCAGCCTGCACGCAGGCCTGGCGGCCTGCGCCACAGGGATATGCCTTTGCCAGTCTCTTTGATAACGCTTGCCCGAGGCCCCCTGGTAGGTAGTTACCCAAAGGGATAAAAATCCGTGAAAATCCGTACCATCCGTGCCCATCCGTGTCCCATTGAACGGGAAGCAAAGGGAAGAGGTGCATTTACAGGTTAGCAATCCGTATCTATCCGTAGCATCCGTGTGAATCCGTCTACGGCCCGATCAAAAGTGCCAGGTGGCCAGTTGTTAAGTCAATGTTCCAGGAAAGCGTTGGCCCGAACGAAACCCTTGAAGAGATTGTCCGCCGCATCGTAAGCGTCGCCCAGCCGGAGCGGATTATCCTCTTCGGCTCTGCCGCGCGCGGTGAAATGGGCCCCCATAGCGACATAGACCTGCTGGTCATCAAGCGAGGAGAATTTGACTACGGACGCCTGGTAGGGGATATTTACATGCACCTGCACGGCGTGGGACAGGCCGTAGATGTGATTCTGGCAACCCCGGAGCAGGTAGAACAGTACCGGGATGTCCCTTACCTGGTTATTTTCGCCGCTCTGAGAGAAGGGAAGGAGGTCTACCGTGCCCCAACGGTATCCCCCGGATAACCCGAGGGATACCGACCGCTGAGTAGGAGGTCTCGCGATGGCACTCTCCAATCCGATGCGTCCATATCTGGGCAAACTGGTCGGGATTCGCGACCTGGCGACCGGGATCAAACTCTTTCAGGTGGAACTTCTGGAACCGGAGGGACGCGCGGCCTTCGCCGACTACAAGCCCGGACAGTTCGCCTTCGTCTCCGCTTTCGGTGCCGGGGAGGCCCCTTTCGGCATCACGTCCACCCCGCGCCGGGGGCCCGTCCTGGAGTTCGCCGTCAACGCCCTGGGCCACGTGACCTTCACGCTCCACTCCCTGAACGTGGGCGACCCGGTGGGGGTGCGCGGGCCGCTGGGCAACTGGTTCCCTATGGACCGGTTGCGCGGCAAGAACATCGTCATTCTGGGCGGCGGCATCGGCGGCGCGCCCCTGCGTCCGGTCATTCACACCATTCTGGACCACCGGGAGGACTACGGTCACCTGACCATCCTCTGGGCGGCCCGCAGCCCGGACCTGCTGGTCTTTACGGAGGAGTTTGACGAGTGGCGCTCCGCCTGGGCGACCGAACTCCACGTTACCGTGGACCAGGCGGGGCCGGGGTGGACGGGCAACGTCGGCCTGATCACCCAGTTACTGGAAAAGGTGGCCCCGTCGCCGGAGAACGCCGTCGCCATCACCTGCGGCCCGCCCATTATGATCCACTTCGTCTTTCTGACGTTGAAGAAACTGGGTTTTGCCCCCGACCAGATGCTGACGACACTGGAGGCCCGGATGCACTGCGGCATCGGCAAGTGTGGGCGGTGCAACCTGGGGGAGAAGTTCATCTGCAAGGACGGCCCCGTCTTCTGGCAATACGAAATCGCGAGTTTCCTGGAGGGCTTCTTGTGAGGAAAACCACCAAGACACGAAGACACGAAGGAAAAATGGATCAGACTTGGTATCTTTGTGGGTAACTCCCTACCGGAGCACCGCCCTGTAGAAAACCACGAAGGACACGAAGGTTTCACAAAGGTCACAAAGGATTTTATTGCCCCTTTGTGTCCTTCGTGAAGTACTTTGTGCCCTTTGTGATAAGTAATCTGATCAAATTTGGTGTCTTTGTGTCTTTGTGGTGAAAATTTTGGAACACGGAGCAATGAGATGACCCCACCTGTTGA
>JAPYWT010000282.1 GCA_028276215.1 Thermoflexus sp.
TCGGCCGCCGCCCGCACCCCGGCCCTCTAATCACCGCTGCTTCGCTTGGGCAGTTTGGGGATCAGCCACGAGAGGAACGCGTCCGTGGAGCGGGTCTGGAGAAGGACGCGGCCCGGACCGGTCAGGTCTACCACCAGCCCCTCCCCGCTGAAGATGGTGGATTTCAGCCCACCCACCCGGCGGACCTTGAAGCCGATGCCCTCACTGAAGGCCACCAGGTGACCGGTATCCACCGTGTAGGTCTGTCCGGCCTCCAGGTTGACCTCGTGGATGGCGCCGAAAGAGGAGAGGAGCAACTTGCCCGTACCGGAAGCCCGAAGCATGATCAGCCCCTCGGACGCGAAGAAGGTCTTCGCCCCGCCCCATTTGGTGTCCAGATTGATGCCCGTCTCCGACGCCACGTAGGAGCCGGACTGAACCAGCAAACTCTCGTTGCGAAGTTCCAGGACGAAGAGGTCGCCGGGGAGGGCCGGCGCCACGGTCACCTCACCCCCGCCTGCCGGGGCGCGAAAGGTGTTCTGGAAGAAACTCTCGCCCGCCAGGACGGACCGGGCCAGGGACTTGAGGATGCCGCCCGCCGCCTTCGTCTCCACGGTCACACCCTGGGACATGCTGACCATGGCGCCGCTCTCCACCCGAATCTCCTCGTTCGGGCCCAGGCGGATCACCCCCAGGGAATAGGATGGACGATACAGAATGTTGACCTCCATTTCTCTCCTTTAGTCGGTAGATTGGGAATTGGTAAATTGGTCATTGGTCATTGGTCATTTCGTCATTGGTCATTTCTCCATTGGTCATTCGTCTATCACGCTCCCGCACCAGGTAGATGGTGGGAAGCCCCACCAGCGTCACCGCGCCTTTCAGGAGGACGTTGGCCCAGAAGATAGACCAGACCGTGGCAACGGGCAGCCGTCCCCCAAAAGCGCCCCAGCAGAAGATGAGGCTGTCCAGCGGGATGCTGACAGCATTGCTGGTGAGGACCCGCATCCACTGGAACCGCCGGGTGACGCGGGTCACCCAGAGATGGTAGATTTCCGTGTCGGTCAGTTCGCTGAAGACCTCGGCGACGATGGACGCGACGACAATCCGCCAGACCGGGGTGAGAACGGCCGCGAACTCCCGCTGGAAGGGCCAGGTGGGGTCGGGAGGGAGACAGGCCGCGAAGGCGAAGAGGCCCGCCATGACGAGATTGATCACCCCCGCCGCAACGATGACCGTCCGCGCGGCGGCCCGCCCCAGCACCTTGTGCACCAGGTCCCGCAGGGTGAAGGTGAACGGATAGATGAAGGTCCCGGCATCCACGCTGAAGCCCGCCACCCACGCAATCTTCAGGCTGAGGATGTCGGAGAGCATCTGGGCGGCGATGTAGGCGGAGATGGTCAGGATTCCGGAAAGGGGCACCAAACCTTCCTCCCGAACGTGCCAGGCACTTCTGGAAATGCCTGGCACGTTATCTTTGCGATAAAATCTACCTCCACAACCGGCAGAACGCGCAGAGGTCCGGCACGGTGGTCGGCTGACCGCACTGGGGGCAGGGGTGCATCGGCGGCGGTTCCGTCGCCTCCCCGCAGAAGAAGCCCTCCTCCCGGGCCCGCAGGAAGCCCTGATAGAACTGCAACTTCGCCCCCGGCGATTCCATTTCTATCCGCGCCAGCAGGTCCTTGTAAAAGTTGGTCAGGTTCCCCACCGCGTAGGGGCACTCTTCGTAAATGTAATCAATGCCCCGGACCAGGGCGTAGGCGGCGACCTCCCGCTCGTAGGACCGGCAGAACGGTTTGACCTTGCGGGTCATCCCCTCCCGCTCCACCAGCACCGGCGCCTGCCGGGCCAGGTACCCCGTCTGCCAGTGGAGCAGGTTGCTCAGGAGGACCGCCACCTCGTCATCCAGGTTATGACCGGTCGCCAGGACAGTGTAACCGTACTCCTGGGCGATGCGGTTCATCTCGTGCCGTTTGATGAGGCCGCAGACGGAGCAGGGCTTGCCCCGACCACGCAGTTTCCGGCTGGCGACCTCCGGGATGGTCTCGCCGTAGAGGGCCGCCACGTCCACCACGTGCAGTTGGACCCCCGGACGGTCGGCCATAAACGCCTGCACTTTCTCGTAGGAGAGGCGGGAGTAGCCGAAGCCGCCGTCAATCCCCAGGTTGATGTAGAGGCCGTCGGCGCGGTAGCCCAGTTGCAGGAGCACATCCCAGAGGCTGAGGCTATCCTTGCCGCCGGAGACGGCGACCAGAATCCGCTCGTCCCGGCTGAACATCCGGTACTTCCCGATGGCCCGTTCGGTGTAGGAGACGAACCACTCCGGGAAGTGCTCCTCACAGAGGGCCAGTTTGTGATGCCGCATGTTGATGACGGCAAGTCGGCTACACTTTCGGCACTTCATAGAACGCTCACGCGGATTGAACCTCACACAAAGACACAAAGGCACAAAGATGATTTTTATCTTTTCTTTCTTTTTATCTTTGTGTCTCCGTGTCTTTGTGTGAGAATTCTTTATGTCTCCGTGTCTTTGTGTGAGGCCTGAGGCTTACCTCCGGGCGCGCCGGGCCCGGTAGGCGCTGAGGGCGCCATCCAGTTGCTGGGAAAGCCCCATCCAGTCCTCCACCAGCAACACCAGCCCGGTCCCGTTGGGCAGAAAGAGGTGGCGGTCAAACCAGAGGCGGAGCCACCAGGGGGGCACGGGAAACCCCTTGAGGTCCACCAGCACGGCAGTCATATTCCAGTAGGCCAGAGGCCAGCGGCGGGCCGCCCGGTCCTTCTGCGGGTCAAAGACCTTCGCCAGCGGCGCCAGCCGGGTCCGCTCCACCCGCCGGTAGGAGATGAGCAGGGGCATCAGCGGCCCCTGGAGACGCAGGCCGTTCGCTTCACAGCGGACGTGCGCGACGCGGGGGGCGAAATAGCCGTAGACGCAGAGCACCCCTCCCCCCAGTGCCGCCAGCAGGGCCAGCGGTCGCAGCGGCGTGGGGCCCAGGACGCGCGGGAGGAGCAGCCAGAACGCCCCCACGACCAGCGCCGTCAGCAACCCCAGAGCGCCCCAACGCCGCAGCGGGGTGTAGACCAGAAGGGGGAACCGGGCCGCCCGTTTTTTCATAATCTGACCTACCGGACAAAGTTCTGCAGCACGTCCAGATGTTCGTCTTCAACCCGGCCCATGTTCTTTCTCTCTCTGCAGGTGACAACTGCACCCTGGATACGGGTAACATCGCGCATGCTATTCGCCTGCCATACAGGCCTTGCGGCCTGCGCTACGGGCTCTACCTTGCTCCCTGCTCCCTGCACTCTGCGACCTGCTCCCTGCGACCTGCTCCCTGCGACATGCGACCTGCTCCCTGTCAGAACTCCGTCGCCCCCGTGAAGTGGAAAGCGGAGATTTTCAGTGCCGGGGCCCGCACCACCGTGAAGTCCGGGCGTTCGCAGTGGACCCTCCGCCCCACCATTTCCACATTCACCAGCGCCTCCACGTAACTCTGGGTGAAGCGCAGGTTCCGCACCGGCACGGTAATCTCGCCCCGCTCAATCAGGAAGGTCCCGTCCCGGGTCATCCCGGTGATGACGGCCTGGCGGGGATGGACAACGCGCGTGTAGTGGAAACGGGTCACGTAGAGGCCGTAATCGGTGGACGCGATCATCTCCTCCACCGTGTGCTCGCCCGGGCCCATGACCGGGTGGAGGGCGGCGGGGCCGGCAGAGGCCGTCAGCCAGGGGGAGAAGGGGTTGGCCGCTGGCAGCGCGTGGCCGGTGGGAGCCTTGCCGGTCAGCGCGGCCCAGCGCCGGTCGTAGACGGGGCGGCCGACCCGCCCCTCCCGGATGATGTCCACCCGCTGGCGGGGCATGCCCTCAAAGTCAAAGGGCAGGGGCCAGCCCGCCGGGTCCCGCCCGTCGTCCCAGATGGAGACGCGGGGGTCGGCGATGGCCTCCCCCTCCTCCCGCCCCGTCATCCAACTGCGCCCCTCGGCGACGGCCATTCCGCCCGCCATTCCGGAGATAAAGTCCACGATGTCCCCGACGGCGTAGGATTCCAGCACCACCGGATAGACGCCCGGCTCCAGTGGGCGGGGGTTACGGCTCCGCAGGGCCCTTCCGATGGCCTCCTCCCCCAGCGCGACCACGTCCACCTCCGCCACCTTCCAGGACGCACCGGCGGCGTATCCGGCGCTGTCGTCGGTCATCACCACGGTGGTCAGGTCGGCGATGGTGGTGGGATGGTAGGCGAACAGGCCGTGGCTGTTGGCGACGGCGAACTCGTAGACGGCGGTCCGGAACGCCCCCGAGGCGTTGACGCCGGCCTCCTCCGCCCGCCGACAGACG
>JAPYWT010000283.1 GCA_028276215.1 Thermoflexus sp.
CGGGGGCGGGAGGCCATCGGCACCACCCGCCGGGGCATCGGCCCCGTCTACGCCGACAAGGCCGCCCGCGTGGGCCTGCGCGCCGGCCAGATGGCCGACCCGGAGGCGTTCGGCGAGCGGGTGCGGGCCCTGGTCCAGGCCCACAACCGCCTGCTCCAGGAGCACTACGGCCTGGAGCCGCTGCCGGTGAGCGAGATTGTGGCTGAGTCTGTCGCCCTGGCCCGGCGGCTCCGCCCCCATCTCACGGACGGCTCCGAACTGGTCGCCCGCGCGCTGGCGGCCGGACAGACCGTCCTCTGCGAGGGGGCCCAGGGGACCCTGCTGGACCTGGACCACGGCACCTATCCGTATGTGACCAGTTCCTCTTGTGTGGCGGGCGGCGCGCTGACGGGGCTGGGCTTCGGGCCGCAGGCGGTGGCGCGGGTCATCGGCGTCGCCAAGGCCTACACGACGCGCGTGGGCGCCGGGCCCTTCCCCACCGAACTGACCGACGCCATCGGCGACCGCATCCGTCAGGCCGGAGGGGAATACGGGACCACCACCGGACGGCCCCGGCGCTGCGGCTGGCTGGACCTCCCCATCCTGCGCTACGCGGCGCAAATCAACGGCCTGACCGAACTGGCGCTGACCAAACTGGACGTGCTGACCGGGATTCAGCCGCTGAAGGTGGCCGTGGCATACGAGCGAGGTGGGGAGCGGATAGAGCGCTTCCCCGGCGAGTGGGGGGCGGAGGAGGTCGCCCGCTGGCAGCCGGTGTATGAGGAACTCCCGGGCTGGACGGAGGAGATTCGTTCGGCCCGCCGCTGGGAGGACCTGCCCGAGGCGGCGCGGGCCTACGTGGAGCGGATAGAGGAAGCGGTCGGGGTGCCGGTCACTCTGATCGGGGTCGGGCCGGAGCGGGAAGAGGTGGTGCGGCGGGGATAATCCTTTTTGCCACGAATTGCACGAATTTGCACGAATTAAAAAACTTCGTGTCCTTCGTGTCCTTCGTGGTTTTACGCCGGAACCTGCCCGGCCTGCAGTTGCTCCAGCAACTGACGGTAGGCCTCGGCGTTGGGTGGGCGCAGCCGCAGGATGACCTGAATGGTCGCAATCGCATCCTTCACCTTTCCGGCCTGAAGTTGCAGGTCCCCCAGGATGTCCAGTTCCCGCAGCGCGTCCTCTTTTCTCCCCGCATTCAGGTACAGTTGGGCCAGGCGGGCCCGTAGCGGAATGGCCCCCGGCTTCTCCTGCACCATTTTCTCCAGAACGGAGACCGCTTTTTGAACTTTTCCAGACTGCACGTAATGCTGAAGCAGGCCGTCCAGTTCCGCGATGGCCCGGTCCGGTCGTCCCAACCGCTCGTAGAGGTCCATCAGGGTGAAGCGCGCCATCTCGTCGTCCGGGGCCAGGTCCCGGATGCGCTCGTAGACGGAAATCGCCCGTCGCCATTCCACCCGCTGCAGGTCAATATCGCCGATTCGGTGAAGGAATTTGACCTCCCAACGGCGGTCGGGGCTCCCGCGCGGGGCCAGTTGCAGCGCCTCGTTGTATTTCTCCCGCGCCTGGTCCAGTTGGGCCATCTGGTAGTAGGCGTCCCCCAGAGCCAGATAGTGTTCCAGGGCCCGGTCAATCTCCCCCAGGCTGACCAGAAGGTCTATCAGTTTCAGGCGGGCCGGGATGTTCATCGGCGCCAGACGGAGGGCCCGTTCGTACATCGCCACCGCCTGAGAGAAATTGCCCCGAACCCGGTACGTGTCCGCAATCGCCAGGAACTTCCCCACCGCCTGCTCCGTCCGCCCCATCGCGACCAGGGTTTCTCCGATCTGACGGTGGATCGGAAGGAGTGTGGGAGCCCGCTCCACAGCGCTCATCAACTCATCCATAGCCGCCCGGACCATGTTGCGGCGCAGGTACTCCTGGGCCAGGCCGAGGGACTGAATGACGCGCTCCGAGCCCGGGACGGCCAGTATCTCGGCCAGGCTCAATACCGGCCCCTCGCGGGAGAGCAGGTCTAATCGCTGCCGGGCCTGAAGGACCTTGTCTTCCCAGCCCTTCGCGCTGAGGAAAGCGATCAGCGTGTTGATGAACTCCACGGCCTGTTCTCGTTCCCCGCGCGCGGCGTAGGTATGGGCCAGTTCGTCGTACAGGCGAATCAGGTCATCGGCCTGGTCCTGCCGGACGGTGCTCAGGTCCACGATTTTGAGCACTTCCAGGAAGTGCGTCAGGGCTTCGTCTATCCGTCCCAGCGCCCGGTAGCACTCCCCCAGAGCGAAGAGACTGCCTAACCGGTACTGAGGGCTGGAGACGGATTGCTGGAACTGGGCAATCGCGTCCTCAAACTGCAGTTTCTGCTGATACAGGAGCCCCAGGTTGAAATTGACCGCCGGTTCAACGACACCGCCCCTCAGAACCTCCTCATAGCAGGCGATGGCTTCATCTATGTCGCCCCGTTCCTGGGCCTCAATCCCCCGGCTAATGAGCGTATCTATTTCCCGCTTGGAGAGGGGACGGAGGATGAGGGGGCCGGTTTGGGGAGGCGTTTCCTCAAAGACCACTTCGGCCAGTTGGGCCAGCGCGGTGCGTCGGGCCGTCTCTACGGGAGTTTCCCCCTCCGGTCGCTCTTCTGGCAATTCCTCCGCGAGGGCTTCCAGGGGCCCTGTCCCCACAGTCGTTGGGATTCCGTAACGGAGCGCGTCCATCAACGCCAGAATGTCCGGATGGCGCGGGTCCAGTTTCAGGGCGTACTGGCAGAGTTCCATCGCCTTCTCCGTCTCGCCCCGGTCCCGGTACAGGGTCGCCAGGGCCAGGTACTCGGCGATGGCCTCGCGGTGTTTCTGCTGAGCCAGATAGACGCGGAGGAGGTTGACGTGGGCCGGGATGCAGGTCGGGTCGGCGCGGACGGCGTCTTTCCACCGCTCCACGGCCAGACTCTGGGCCTGCTGACGGACGTAGAGGTCGGCGGCCTGGAGGTACACCTGGGCCGCCTCCTGGGGACGGCCCAGGCGCTCCAGGACCTGGGCCAGATTCTCCTGCAGGACGGGGTTCTCCTGGACCATGCTGGCGGCCCGCTGCAGGACGGGCAACGCCTCCTCGGCCCGCCCGGCCCCGGCCAGGGCCATCCCCAATCCGCTCAGGGCGTCCGGCTCGTCCGGGAACTCATCCAGCGCCTGCTGGTAGGCCGCGATGGCCTCCTCCCAGCGCTGCTCCCAGGCCCGGGCGGCCCCCCGCCGTACCGCTTCTTCGTAAACCGCACGATTCCCGGCCATTTAACCAGTATACCAGTTACCAGTACACCGGTTTACCCGTACACCAGCCCCACGCGGGCGTTGAATTCCTCAATCAGGGCATCTATCTCCGCCACCTGCCGCTGGACGCCCGTCCAGTAATCCGGGTCGTACCACTGGGCCTGGATTTCCTCGTAGGTCTTCCCCTGCTGCTCCACCCAGGTGTAGTACTTCAGGTTGTGGATGCGACGGCGGTCCCAGTACCCCAGTTCGGCCATGAAATCCACCGTGCACCCTAACAGGTAGCGGTGGTAATCCGCTGCCGCGTCCCGTTCGGTGTACTCCCCCCGCTCCTGGCGCAGTTCCTCCACCCGGCTCCCGTAGAGTTCCATAGAGTCGGTCAGGACGGTGAGGACGATGTCGCCCTCGCCCAGTTCGTACCATTTGGCGAATTTGATGCAGGAGAGGAGGTTGGCGATGCCGGAGATGCCCAGCAGGTCCAGGCGCTCCACCAGCCCCTCCGGCACGCCCTGCTCTACCAGGTAGGCCCGCCCTACCGGCTCGTTGAAGAGGCGCACCAGGGCCAGGCAGGCGGCGTCGTCTATCGCCATCACCAGGTCGGTGTTCTTGACGTTGTGAATCCAGGGGACGTGCTTATCGCCGATGCCCTCAATGCGGTGGCCGCCGAAGCCGTTCATCAGCAGCGTGGGGCACTGGAGCGCCTCGCTGGCGGCGACCTTGCTGGTGGGGAAGACCTGCTTCAGGTAGTCCCCGCAGGCGATGGTGCCCGCCGAGCCGGTGGTCAGGACGACGCCCCGGTAGGCCTGGCCGGGCCGCATCTCCCGCTCCAGGACCTCCTCCATCGCGTGCCCGGTGACCTCGTAGTGCCAGAGGTAGTTGCCGAACTCCTCAAACTGGTTGAAGATGAACACTTCCGGACGGGTCCGGCGCAGTTCCCAGCACTTGTCAAAAATCTCTTTGACGTTGCTCTCACAGCCCGGCGTGGCGATGACCTCCCCGGCCAGGCGGGAGAGCCACTCAAACCGCTCCCGGCTCATCCCCTCGGGCAGGATGGCGATGGACTCGCAGGCCAGGAGGGC
>JAPYWT010000284.1 GCA_028276215.1 Thermoflexus sp.
GTGCCGCCGCAGGCGGCGGGGGTGGGGTGAGGAAGCCTGAATAGTTACAATTAGAGTACCTCAGCAGAGAGAGCAGCGACAATGACGGAATCATTGCAGATTCGCATCCGGCGTGCCCGCCCGGCAGATGCGGAGCAAATCGCCGCCTTCGTCAACTGGGGACGCCCCCATAAGCCCGTGACCCCTTCGGATGTGCTGCATCGGTTCGGCACCGTCGGCTTCCTGCTGGCGGAGGCCGACGGAGACCTGGTCGGGCTTCTGGGATGGCAGGTAGAGAATCTTGTCGTGCGAGTGACGGACTTCCTGGTCTTCCCGGCCCGCCTGAGATTATCGGTGGGGCGGGCGTTGTTGATGGCGATGGAAGAAGCAGCCCAGGAACTGATGTGCGAGGTGGCCATTCTGATTATTCCAGCCAACGCGCCGCCGGAGGTGCTGCAGTTCTGGGAAACCTTCGGCTACCAGCCCCGGGATATTGCCAGTCTCCCCCGGGCCTGGCGAGAGGCCGCGCGGGAAGCCAACCCGCTCCAGGATCAGGTGGTGCTGAAACAACTCCGGGCCGACCGGGTCCTGCAGCCCATTTAAGCAAACATCCGCCGTATGCTCACACGAAATATTTCTCACACAAAGACACAAAGGCACAAAGATCAACTTTGTGTTCTTTGCGTCTCCGTGTGAGGTTGATTCCTATCCGATTTTTTCTGAGGGAGGCCCGATGTCCAGATTGACCGCGTTTGTTCGGAATCACCCCCGGCTGACCGCCTGGATCGTCCTGGCCATCGGCATGGTGGCCATTCTGGTCTGGTCCGCCCGCGATGTGGGCCTGCTGCCCGGACAGTGGGCCGCACTGATTATCGCCACCATCGGCGTGGCCGGACTCTGTGTATGGATTATCGGCTGGGAAGACGAGGAAAAAGAGGAACCCGGCGCCAAAGGGGAATCATAACAGCGCCGGGGAAAGGCCTCAGAAAAACAGAATCGCTGCGGCTAATACCAGACGACAAACGAGGTCGGGACCGTAACCGTCTGCGTGCCCGCCTGTACGGTGACCTCTATCACGACTTTCTGCCCGGACGGAAGCCCGGAAAAGTAGAACGTCTGGCTGGAAATTCCCCGGGAATCGGTGGCGTTCATCTGATAAACCGCTGGCTCACCGGGGAAGTAAACCGTTACTTTCGCCTGGACTCCCCGCATGGGCTGGCGTCCGGCGTCGGTCACATAAAGATAGACCGTCTGGTATCCCTCCCGCCCGGTGACGGGATAACGGACAAAGGCATAGGCCCGAATGGTCACCTCCCCCGCAGGAGGAGCAATGACGGCAGGTTGGGCCGAAAGGGGCTGAGGCTTCCGGTATTCTTCGGGCACTCCAAATTTCTGGATATACGCCAGTCCCAATGCTCCCACGACAACCCGGTCCCCGCGCGGCCGCTCCGGGTGCCATTCCATGCGGGTACGCTGGAAGTACTGCACAATCCGGCCATTCTCTACCAGCGGCTCCGAAATGGGGTAACCGAAAACATCCAGGCCACCGTTCTGATCATAGAAAGTGAGAAACGCGTAAGAGACCGTGTGGCCTGTCTCCGGGAAGTACCGCTGGAGAGGATTCCCGCGCGGGGCCTGGTCCGGTGGAATGGGCGGGGTCCTTCGTCCCAGTTCCTCCCCCAAGAGGCCCAACTGGACCCGATAGGGAGCCGGGTTCTCCGGATGCCATTCCATCCGCACGTTGTCAAAATACTGCACCCACAGCCCCAGGCGGGGATCGTAATAGACTTCCGTTTGAGGGTAGCCCAAAATGCGGCTCCCTCCATATTTCCGGAAGAACTCCAGAAACGGGCCTCTGATATAGTGACCGGTCAGTTGGAAGTACTGCGATTCCCCCTCTGGGAAGGCCGGTTGCCCGTTCGGCAAGGCAGCGACAGGAGCGACGAGCCAGACAAGCAGTACCAGCCCAACCAGAACCCCTATCTTTCCCACTCGTGACCCGAAACGATCCGCCATCGCTCCCCCCTATCAGAACGCCTCTTCTACTATATAGATTTTATACGCCTCCCTGCGCTTTGTCAATCCCCTAAAAGTCCCATTCATTAGCCTACCGGGCAGGGACGATGACAAAACGGTAAGCCCCCTGGAACCGGTCCTCTATCCAGATGCGCACCTCATATGTGCCCGGGTCGTAGCCTCCCGGTCGCCGGTAATACAGAAACGTGAGTCCGTTTTCGCCAACCATATACGGGCAATCGGGCAGGCGGGTCCACCACAAGCAGGTGTTCCCATCCAGATATTCCCCCTCCCGGTACCAGCCATAGGTCCAGGTCGCGCCCCGGCTCATTCCCTCGTAGCGGATAAAGGCGTAGACCCGAAAGTCCCCGGCAGTAAATTCGGTGCCGGGCTGAACGGGCCGGCCGTTTTCCTCCCCCAGAGCGAAGGTCTCCAGGGTAATCCGTGCGTCCGGACGGGCCGGTACAGCGCCCGGCAGGGGTGAGCGGGCCGTCTCCGGCATCGGGTAGAACGGGGTGGGGGTCGGCGCCGGAGACGGAGTGGCCGTAGGCGGAGGCATGGTCGGCGACGGCACCGGAGAAGGGATCGGTGTTGCCATCGGAGAGGGGGACATGGTCGCCGTTGGTGATTCCACCCCTGGGGCAGATGTTGCCGTTCCGCTAACCGGAGGGGGGCTCACCGCCCGCCAGCGCTGCTGAATGTAAAAGACGCTTCCGCTCAAAACCAACGCGGTCATCGCTGCCAGGAGCCAGCGAATACCGCTCCGTCGCGCCGCTTCCCGCATAAAGTAGTAGGGAGCCATCCGGGCATGACGAAACTGCAAGATGCTGACCGCGATAGCCCCTACAGCCAGGGCCAGCAACGCGATACCGATCCAATGCAGGGGAAACGCAGACCATTGTGGCACGACGATACATCCCCCTACCCCACCGGAACTGGCGCCAGTTATCGGACCACTTCCGGCTTTAAAACACCGATAAAAGGAAGATTCCGATAGGCTTCGGCAAAATCCAGCCCGTAACCGACGACGAACTCGTCAGGGATTTCAAATCCGACAAAATCCAGGGGGACATCAATCTCACGGCGGGAAGGCTTACTCAGCAGAGTGCAGATGCGGAGACTGGTGGGATGACGGGTGCGCAGATTGCGGGTGATGTAATCCATTGTGCGGCCCGTATCTATGATGTCCTCCACGATCAGCACATGACGGCCCTCTATGCTTCGTTCCAGGTCCAGCAAAATACGCACCACTCCGCTGCTTACCGTCCCGCTTCCGTAGGAGGAAATGACCATAAAGTCCACTTCATGGCGAAACGTCAAATGGCGGGTCAGGTCAGCCAGAAAAACAAATGCCCCCTTCAGGATACAGATGAGAAGGGGGAAATCATCATCCCCATACAGGTGGTTAATCTCTTCGGCCAGAGAACGCACCCGGGCCTGAAGCACGTCCTCGGGGATCAGTACTTTCGCCACGTCGTCATAGAGGCTCATCGCTGCTGAAGGTTGATTGCTGATTCGGGATTGCTGATTGCTGATTGCTGATTGCTGATTCGTGATTGCTGATTCAGGATTGCTGATTGCTAATTCGTGATTGCTGATTCAGGATTGCTGATTGCTGATTCGTGATTGCTGATTCAGGATTGCTGATTGCTGATTCGTGATTGCTGATGGCGAATCGCCGCCGCGCATCACTGCCCACCGATGAGCAGCGTGCGCTACGCCATTTGCGATATGCGATACGCGATACGCGATTACTCCTGAAGAACCACCGGGCGCCCCTGCTTAAAAGCCTCCAGTTGTGCCTCCAGTTCAGCCCGTCTGGCTGCCGCGGCTTCCTGACCCTTTTCTATCAACATCTGAACCCCGGAGCGAATCCGCTCCCGCAACTCCGCCCCGCCGTACGGCGCCAGCAGAATTCCCAGGACGGCCCCCACCAGGGCTCCACAGAGCAGACCAGCCAGGAACCCGATCAGTTTTCGCATGGCTCTCCTTTCCGTAAAAATCTGCGGCTATGCGTAATTACCTACCACAAAGGTCACAAAGTACTCACAAAGGACACAAAGGGTAAAAATCGTCCTCCGTGTCCTTTGTGTGGCCTTCGTGTCCTTCGTGGTTTTTACGAAACGACTCTTGGGTAGGCAGTTACGGCTATGCTTATTATATCTCTTTCAGGCTAATTGACAAGGGCGCTCAAGAAGAGAGCAGGGCTTATCAATGCTCTAACAAATGCCCAGCCAGGCCAGGCCTCGGTCTGGGCGTGCGGAGGCTGCCCTGTGTCCATCAGGAACATAACGGAAGCC
>JAPYWT010000285.1 GCA_028276215.1 Thermoflexus sp.
GGGGCCAGGAACCGTGCCCGGGGCGCGCCTTTCCCCTCCACCCCAATCTCCGGCGGTGTAGCGCAGGCTTTCAGCCTGCACCACTGCAGAGCAGAATCAGGACCACCTCCGGCGGGGACAGGAACCGTGCGCGGGGCGCGCTTTTCCCCTCCACCCCAATCCCCCGGCTGACGTAGAGGGTGGATGTCCCCTGCCGGTACAGCCCGGCCTCGTACCGTTTCCAGAAGGCCGAACTGGTGACCAGGGCGCCGAAGAGGGGCAGGCGGAGTTGCCCGCCGTGCGTGTGCCCCGCCAGATGCAGGTCTATCTCTGTGGTCTGTGGTCTGTGGTCTGTCGTCCGTCGTCATTCGCCGCAGGGATCGGCCAGGGGTTCGGTTGGGATCGCGGCCAGCGCGGCGGCGACGCCGGAGCGGGAGGGGGCGCCATCGCGCGCGATGGCCCACTCCAGCGCGCGCAGGGCGTGGCGGGCCGCCGCGTACGCCGGCAGGGCCAGGTCGCCGGGCGGGATGCCCAGGGAGATTTCGGTGCAGCGGGCGACGAAGTCGGCACAACCGGGCAGGGTCTGGGGGCGGGGCCAGGGGGTGACGACGCGGACGCCCGTGGCGTCCCCCGCCACGGCGCGGAACTCGTCCGCGGCCAGGTCCGGCCCGCCGACGAACTCCCCCCTCCAGCCGCGGGCGCGCAGGGATGCCAGAGCCTCGCCGCAGTCCACCGGCGGCGCGTCGCAGAAGAGGACGGGCGGGAGCGGCCCCCAGCGGGGGACGTCGGCGGGGGGGCCCACGGGCCGGAGCGACCGCCCGCGCGCCGCCGCGGCCCGCTGCAGCGCCTCCCCCAGCGGGCCGCCGTCGGTGATGAGTCCCGCCTCCGCCCCCCCCTCTAACATGCGGGCGGCCAGTTCGTCCGCGTCGGGGCCGATGCGCACCACCACCCCCGGCCCGGCGGTCAGCGCCGGGTCCAGCACCGCCGGGGCCAGGAGCGGCAGCCCCTCGCGGGCGTAGACGGGGAGCGCCGCGCGCGTCGTCTCCTCCCGGAAGTGGCCGATGACAACCACGACCTGCGGGTCCACGGCCAGTTTCTCCGCCTGCTGGCGGGCCATTTCGGGGTCCGCGCCGTCGTCATAGGCGACCAGTTCTACGGCATACGGCGGGGTACCCACTCCCCCGGCCGCGTTGGCCTCCCGCAGGGCCAGCCGGACGGCGGCGAAGAGGCCGTAGCCCACGTAGCGGTAGCGGCCCTCAAAGGGGGCGACCAGCCCGATTTTGACCGTCGGGCGGGTCGCGCCGGGGGCCCGGCAGGCCGCCAGGAAAAGGAGCAGGCAGAGGGTCCAGCGGGCCAGTCGCTTCACCGGATGCGCCGGATTTCAAAGACGACGGGGTTCCAGGCGTCGGGGCAGGCGTGGGTGGCGACGTCCGGGTCCTCCAGCCAGGGGAAGGTCGCCCCGTACCGCATGGCGAAGACTTTGGGCAGCATGGAGTAGAGGGCACTGATGCAGATTTTGCCCTGGACGGTCAGGCCGTCAAAGACCACCTCGTCGCCGACCTGGTGACCGGCGGCACAGTGGCCCTCCTGCCGGATGACACGGGCGATCACCGTATAACCGTCTTCCGGGGGTTCCTGGGCCATAGGACTCCTTTTTGGACCTCACACAAAGACACAAAGGCACAAAGTGTATCTTTTTAAACCTCACACAAAGGCACAAAGTGTATCTTTTTAAACCTCACACAAAGGCACAAAGTGTATCTTTTTAAACCTCACACAAAGACACAAAGGCACAAAGTATATCTTTTTAACCTCACACAAAGACACAAAGGCACAAAGTATATCTTTTTAACCTCACACAAAGACACAAAGGCACAAAGTTTTTATTTAAAATAACCTTTGTGTCTCCGTGTCTTTGTGTGAGAAAAATCTGTTATTCCTCTTCCAGCGGCAGTTCCTCCCCGCAGGCCGTACAGCGGGCGATGCCCTTGCGGGCCTCCGTCATCAGGCCGCCACAGGACGGGCAGGGAGTAGGCAGCGGCCGTTGCCAGACCCAGAAGTTGCAGGTGGGGTAGTTGATGCAGCCGTAGCCCGTCCGCCCCTTGCGGGTCCGTTTCTCCACCAGGTTGCCGCCGCACTGGGGGCAGGTCACCCCCACCTTCTCCTGCCAGGGCTCGGTGTAGCGGCAATCCGGGAAGCGGGAGCAGCCGATAAACTTCCCGTACCGGCCCCAGCGGACCGTGAGCGGCGCCCCGCATTCGGGGCACGCCCGCCCCACCTGCGCCGACTCCAGTTCCACCTTCTCTATCCGCTGGTCGGCCTGGGCGACCTGAAGAGCAAAAGGGCGGTAGAACTCCCGCACCACCGGCACCCACTCCCGCCGACCGGCGGCAATTTCGTCCAGTTGCTCCTCCATTTGCGCGGTGAACCCGTAGTCCATGACCTCCGGGAAGTGCTCCACCAGCAGGTCGTTGACCAGGAAGCCGGTCTCCGTGGGCACCAGCCGTTTCCCCTCCCGGCGCACGTACCCGCGCTGCTGGATGGTCGCCATGATGGGCGCGTAGGTGGACGGTCGCCCGATGCCGTACTCCTCCAGCGCCCGGATCAGTGTCGCTTCGGTGTAGCGGGGCGGCGGCTGGGTGAAGTGCTGTTCCGGGATCAACCGGACCAGGTCCAGCATCTCCCCCACCGTCAGCGGCGGAATCTGCTGGACGGGCTCCTCTTCCTGCATGTCCTCGTCCTTCGCCTCCTCGTACACAATCAGGAAGCCGGGGAAGCGCAGAGTAGAGCCGGTGGCGCGGAAGAGGTAGGGGCGGCTTTCATCCGGGCCGGCCTCTATCTCCACCGTCATCGTGTCGTAGAGGGCGGGGGGCATCTGGCTGGCGACGAACCGTTGCCAGATCAACTGGTAGAGCCGGTACTGGTCGCGCGTCAGTTGGTCTTTGATGGCCTCCGGCTCCCGGAAGACGGACGTGGGCCGGATGGCCTCGTGGGCCTCCTGCGCGCCCTTCGTCCGGGTTTTGTAGACGGGGGGCTGCGGGGGGAGAAAGTCCTCCCCGTACCGGCGGGCGATGTACTGGCGCGCCTCCTGCTGGGCCTGCTCCGCGACGTTGGTGGAGTCGGTGCGCATGTACGTGATCAGGCCCACGGGCCCGCTCCCGTCCAGGTCAATCCCCTCGTAGAGTTGCTGGGCGATGCGCATCGTCCGGGTGGCGGTGAAGCCCAGCCGCCGGGACGCCTCCTGTTGCATCGTACTGGTGGTGAACGGCGGCGCGGGTTGCCGTCTCCGCTGGCCCTCTTTGACCGACGTGACGACGTAGACCGACCGCTCCAGTTCCTCCACCACCGCGCGGGTGGCGGGTTCGTCCTTCAGGTCCACCTCTTCCCCGCGGATGCGGTGGAGTTTCGCCAGGAAGGTACGGCGACGGGTTTCCCGTTTGGCCAGTTCGGCCTGGATGGACCAGTACTCTTCGGGGACGAAGTTCTGGATTTCCCGCTCCCGTTCCACGACCATGCGGACGGCGACGGACTGGACCCGTCCGGCGCTGAGGCGGCTGCGGACTTTGCGCCAGAGGAGCGGGCTCAGGCTGTAGCCGACCAGTCGGTCCAGGATACGGCGCGCCTGCTGGGCGTTGACCAGGTTCATGTCAATCCCGCGCGGGTGGGCGAACGCCTCCTCTATGGCCGACTGGGTGATTTCGTGGAAGACGACCCGGCGCAGTTGGGACGGGCGGATGCCGGTGACCTCGGTCAGATGCCAGGCAATGGCCTCCCCCTCCCGGTCCGGGTCGGTGGCCAGATAGACCTCGGCGGCCTTCTTGACCTCCTCCGCCAGTTCCTTCACCACCTGCTTTTTCTCTTTGGGTACCCGGTAGGTGGGCTTGAAGTCGTTCTCCACGTCTACGGACATAGAGGAGCGGAGCAGGTCCCGGACGTGGCCCACCGAGGCGCGGACGGTGTACCCCTTGCCCAGGAATCGGCCGACGGTGCGGGCCTTGGCGGGGGACTCCACGATGACCAGCCGTCCCTCCGGTTTGGGGGGCGGGGGCGGGTCCATGCCCTCGTGGGCGGGCGTGGCGCCCATACGGAAGAGCGTCGTCCCGCAGACCGGGCAGGTGCCGCGCGTGGCGGGGCGCCCCCCGGCGGTGAAGACGGGCTCGGGGTCCTTCAACGGTCGCTTCTCTCTACAGCGGACGCAGTAGGCATCCAGAGTTGTATCGGTGTGTTCAGTCATTCAGGAACAGCCTCCTCAAGCAGGGTCGCAGGTCGCAGGGAGCACGGCGCAGGGCACAGGGTCGCAT
>JAPYWT010000287.1 GCA_028276215.1 Thermoflexus sp.
CTGTGTGAGGTTTTGTCTTTGTGTGAGGTTTCCAATATCGGTTTTTCTCACACAAAGACACGGAGACACAAAGATGCAGAGAATATTTTTATTTCTTTGTGCCTTTGTGTCTCTGTGTGAGGTTTTGTCTTTGTGTGAGGTTTCCAATATCGGTTTTTCTCACACAAAGACACGGAGACACAAAGATATAAAGAATTTTTTAATTATTTCTTTGTGCCTTTGTGTCTTTGTGTGAGGTTGTGTCTTTGTGTGAGATTCCCAATATCCTGCGGACGCCGGGCAGGTGGAGGGTTCCCCAGACGACGGCCAGAAACAGGGCAGAGAGGGCCAGGTCGCGCGGCCGGGTCTGGCGGGCGTAGTCGGAGGCGTCAAAGAGCAGGTGGTTCAGCCAGATGTGGGCCTGGTAGAGCGTTGCCACGGCCAGGGTGGCCCTCCGTCCCCAGGGGCGCCGCCATGCCAGGCCCACCGCACAGGCCATCATGGCGACCCCCCAGAAAGCCCCCATCCCCGCCAGGTAGGCCCAGGGGACGGTCAGCGGGAGGTCGGGGAGCATACGGGCGTAATGCAGGGCCATCGCCGCCCGCCCCAGATTGCCCAGGCCGATCAGCGCCAATGTCAGGGCAACGACGACCAGCAACCGGCGAGGAATCCAGGCAGTCATTGTTCTTCTCGTATCCGTTCCCGGGGTTCCGGCACACATAGTGGAGTTCCCATCCCCCGCCAGGGAAGTCGGTTCAGGAAAGCCGTCAGAGTATCCTGCCCGCGTACCTCAATCCGCCGGAGATAGTAGCGGCCCCCGGGCCGCACGACGGGAGACGACCCCAGACCCACCGCGATCTGATAGCCCGCCCGCTCCAGCATGGCGGGGAGCCCCCTCCGATACCCGCCGAAGGGATAGGCGAAACTGACGGCGGATACCCCCAGTTTCTCCTCCAGCGTCTCCCTGGACCGGGCAATTTCCCGCCAGGCATCCGGGTCGTCGGCGTCGGCCAGGTTGATGTGTTTGCGGCCGTGGCTGGCGATTTCCATCCCGGCGTCCCGCATTTCCGCCAGTTCCTCCCAGGTCATAAAGCGCGGGTAACCGACAAACGAGGTGCTGATGAAGAACGTGGCCCGCATTCCATACCGCTGCAGGATAGGGAAAGCCACGTCGTACTGCTCCCGCCAGCCGTCATCAAAGGTCAGGGCGACGGGGCGCTCGGGGAGGGTCGCCTTCCCGTCCAGCGCCGCCGCGATTTCGCCCACGGTCACCGGATGGTATCCCAGCGCCTGCAGCAGTGCCAGTTGGGCCTCAAAGTCCGCCGCCGTCACGTTGAACCGGGAGACGGAGTGACCATTTCGCTCCAGGGTCTCCCGTCCCACGAAGTGGTAGACGAAAACAGGCACCAGGATTTCCCCCTCTTTCAGGTTGTAGGTGGGGTCGGGAGCACAGATGCGCTCCCGCAGGTCGGGCCCGTACGGTGGAGAATCCGCCGGGGGTGACGACGATGCCGCCACGGGAAGGGCCGCAGTCACCAGCAGGCAAAGGAGGAGGGAAACGTGAAAAGTGAAGACGTGAAGGTTGGGAACGGGAAAACGGGTCCGCAAGTTCACCTCCGATATACCCACCGGCCACCGACCATCGTCCCCAGCACCTGGGTCTGGGGGATGAGGGACGGGTCGGCGGAGAAGATGTCCCGGTCCAGTACGACCAGGTCGGCCAGTTTGCCGGGGGCCAGGGTACCCAGACGGTCCTCCAGCCCCGCCGCGTAGGCCGCACCCCAGGTGTAGGCCCGGACCGCCTCCTCCACCGTGATCCGCTGGGTTGGAATCCAGCCCTCCGGCCCGCCGTACCCGTCCGGGCGGGAGCGGGTCACCGCCGCGTGGATGCCCAGGAAGGGGTTGGGGCTTTCCACCGGACAATCGGAGCCGAAGGCCAGGACGGTGCCGGCGTCCAGCAGACGGCGCCAGGCGTAAGCGGTGGCGCAGCGGGCGGGACCCCAGTACCGGTCGGCCATCAGTGCGTCCTGCACGGCGTGGATGGGCTGCATAGAGGCGACCACCCCCAGCGCGGCCAGCCGGCCCACGTCGTCGGGGTGGAGCAACTGGACGTGCTCTATGCGGTGGCGCAGGCGCGCCCGGTTCTCCGGCGGCAGGGCCTCCAGGGCATCCAGTACCAGCCGGTTGGCCCGGTCGCCGATGGCGTGGACCGCCAGCGCCAGCCCGCCCTCCGCCGCCCGCCGGACCACCTCCCGCAACGTCTCCGGTTCCATGGTCAGGATGCCCCGGTTTTCGGGCTCGCCGATGTACGGCTCCAGCATCGCCGCCGTGCGGGGGCCCAGCGCGCCGTCGGCGAAGACTTTGACGCCCCCGATGCGCAGGAAGTTGTCTCCCAGGCCGGAGCGGAGGCGGAGGGCCAGCGCGTGCTCCAATCCCTCCAGCGGCAGGTAGAAGACAATGCGCAGGGAGGGCGGGGCCCCGTTCTCCCGAAGGCGCTGGTACGCCTCAAAGGAGACGGCATCGCCCATGTCGTGGACGGCCGTCAGGCCCAGGCGGGCCAGGTGCTCCAGCGCGGGCGGAAGAATCCGCGCCAGAGCCGCCGCGTCGGGGCGGGGGACGGCATCCTGGATCAGACGCATCGCCTCCTCCAGGAAAAGGCCAGTGGGGCGGCCCGCGTCGTCCCGGACGATGCGCCCGCCGGACGGGTCGGGGGTCTCGGCGGTGATGCCGGCTCCCTCCATCGCGCGGGTGTTGGCCACCAGCGCGTGCCCGCTTTTGGCCGTCAGGACGACGGGATGATGAGGGACGACCTCGTCCAGGTCGGCGGCGGTGGGGAACTGGCGATCGGGCCACTCCTCCTGATGCCACCCCCGGCCCAGAATCCACTCCCCCGCCGGAGTGACGGCGGCCCGTGCGGCGACCCGTGCCTGCATCTCCTCCCGCGAGGCCGTCCCGGTCAGGTCCACCTGCTGGAGCCCCAGGGCGAACCAGGCCAGGTGGAGATGACTGTCGGTCAGGCCCGGAAGCACCGTCCGTCCCTCCAGGTCCACCACCTCCGTCCCCGGCCCGGCCAGCGCGCGCAACTCCTCCCCGCCCACGGCCCGGATGCGCTCCCCGCAGACCGCCAGCGCGGTGGCCTGAGGACAGGCCGGGTCCATCGTGTAGATGCGGCTGTTCAGCAGCAATCTGTCAGCGCTCATCTTTCCGCCCCAACAGGAACTCAGGTGTCAGGTACTCAGGAGGTACCTTCTTCTCCTGGGGAAGGTAAATGGCGACCGGAATCTCCAGGTCGGCCAGATAGCGGCACATCAGGGGCCCCACGTCGCGCCAGTCCAGCCCCCCCAGTCCGCATCCCAGGGCCGGCATTGCCAGAGAGCGGATACCCTCGGTTTTGTAGTGCTCCCGGACCCAGCGAAGCCCTTCTTCTATGCCGTTGATGTCCGACCGCTCCCGCCAGTGCCGTTTGGTGGGGAAAAGCAGGAACCAACGGGTTTCATTGGCTTCCGGCAGCGGCCCCTCGGCCAGTTCCTGTTCCAGAGAGGCTTCCCGCTTGTAGAGGTACGGTCTTCCCATCACCAGGATTTTCCGCCGGCACACTTCCTGGTATTTGACGTACACATCGGGAAACTGGTACTTCGCGCGGGACGCCATCCCCTTGCCCATCACCCCGACCGTGTTCACGCTCACGGTCAGCGTCTGCATATGGGAGAAGAACATATCTCCATCCACCAGGAACAGGGTATCGGTCACTTTCCACTGCTGTCGCGGGCGGAAGAACATCGGAGGTTCCGGAACCACCGGGATGCGTTCCGCCATCGGCCCGAGAATCTCCCGTACTTTCTCCGCGTCTCCCCGATCCGCCACGTAAATGGTCTGGATGTAATCTGGAGGAACTCGCTCCGGGATCAGGCACTCGGACATCATCAGCCGTTTGGAGCCATCCTCCTGGGCCCACCACTCCCGTTGAAGGCACTCCCATATTTCCTTTTCCTGCAGGGCTCTCAGTCCCTCGTCTTTGGGCAGGATGACGGACAATGGGCTGGCCGCGTTGCCAACGGAGATGAAAGAGGCGATTTCCAGGACCTGAGGTTTGAGGGCCAGAACGATGACGCCTTTCTCTTTTCTCTCTTTGACCACCCGATAGAGCATTGCATTTCGCGGTTGAAAGTATAGGTTGGCAAAGTGCCACAGGCTCTTCCCGTCGGGGGCTGTTCTCTGCTGGCGAGTCTCCACGATGCTGGCGTTGTAAATCGGGGTAAACGGAAGCCCCCGCCGCTGAACTTCGGC
>JAPYWT010000288.1 GCA_028276215.1 Thermoflexus sp.
AGACCCTGACGGATAACCCGAACCGCTGCGTGGCGGAACTGCGGCACGTGCTGAGCCGTCAGGGCGGGCGGATGGCCGAGGCCGGCGCCGTGGCCTGGCAGTTTGAGCGAAAGGGCTACATCGCCATCTCCCCCGACGGCGCCGACGCCGAGCGCATCTTTGAGGTCGCGGTGGAGGCCGGCGCCGACGACGTCGTCATCTCTGACGACCTGATTGAGGTCTTCTCTCCGCTGGAGACCTTCCAGGAAGTCCGCCAGGCCCTGGAGTCCCTGGGCGTCAAGTTTGAGCAGGTGGAAATCTCTATGATCCCCAAGACCACCATTCAGTTGGGCGAGCAAGAGACTATGCGAGTCATGGGGGTCATTAACGCGCTGGAGGACCTGGAGGACGTCCAGCAGGTCTTTTCCAACCTGGACATCTCCGATGAGGTGATGGCGAAGTTTGAGGCGGCGGCCTGATGCGGGTTCTGGGGATTGACCCCGGCACGGCGACCACGGGCTACGGCGTGGTGGAAGAGAGCGGGGAGGGGCTGCGCGCGCTGGCCTACGGCGTGGTCACCACCCCGCCCGACCTTCCGCTTCCCCAGCGGTTGCAGGCCATCTACCGGGAACTCCGCCGCCTGGTGCGGGAGTGGCAGCCGGACGCGGCGGCGGTGGAGGAACTCTATTTCAACGTGAACGTCCGGACGGCGATGGGCGTGGGCCAGGCGCGCGGGGTGGCCCTGCTGGCCATGGCCGACGAGGGCCTGACCGTCGCCGAGTACGGCCCCGGGGAGGTGAAGCAGGCGCTCACGGGCTACGGCGGCGCCGAAAAGCGGCAGATGCAGGAGATGGTGCGCATGCTGCTGGGTCTCCCTTCTATCCCCCGCCCGGACGACGCCGCCGACGCGCTGGCCGTCGCCATCTGCCATCTCCACTCCGCCCGTCTGCGGGCGTTGACGACAGACGACAGACCATAGACGACAGACCACAGACGACAGACCACAGTGGTCCGTGGTCTGTGGTCCGTGGTCAGAGGTCAAAGGCATGATTTCCCGTCTCATCGGCACCATTGTGGCACTGAAACCGGACCGCATCGTCGTCCAGGTTGGCGGTGTGGGCATCACCGTCTACGTGCCCACCTCCGTCCTTCAGGCGGTGGACGGCGTGGGGCAGCCCGTGGAACTGGTCACCCACCTGCACGTCCGGGAGAACGAACTGGCCCTCTACGGCTTCCTCACCGAGGAGGAACTGGCACTGTTTGAGTTGCTCCTGGGGGTCTCCGGGGTGGGGCCGAAGGTGGCGCTTTCCATTCTCAGCACTCTCTCCCCGGACGCGCTCCGCCAGGCGGTGGCCCGGGATGAGCCCGGCATCCTGACCCGGGTCCCCGGCGTGGGGCCGAAGACCGCGCGGGCCATTCTCTTCCACCTGCGGGATAAACTGACCGGACTGGAGGCCCAGGCCGCCCCGCTGCTGACCGACCAGGACGCCGAGATCATCGGCGCGCTGACCGGGCTGGGGTTCAGTCTGGTGGAGGCGCAGACTGCCCTCCAGAACATCCCGCGCGACCCCAACATCCCGCTGGAGGAGCGCATCCGTCTGGCCCTGGCCTATCTGGCGCAGAGGTAGGGCCTCTATTCGTTGTGATCCCGGAGGATGTGATGCAACCGACAAGAGTCGCTCAGCAAATTTACGAAACCAGCATCAGAAACCTGCCAGTTGTGGAACGTCTATGGCTGGTCAAAATGGTCATGGATGACCTGATGAGTACTCCCGCGACATGGATTGTGGACGAAAGCGACGAATGGAGCGACGAGGATTATGTTGATTTGGTCCGGGCGTCGCTGGCTTACGCCGCGCGATCACTGCGGGAATAGGAGAACGCAATGCATCTGCAACCCGGCGACATCGTGACTATTGACTTTCCGGGTGTCAAAGGGATCAAGCGTCGGCCAGCCATTGTGGTTTCCACTGCCCTGTATCATCGTCACCGCCCAGATGTGATTGTGGGCATTGTGACTTCCCAGGTTGAGCAGGCGACGACGCCTACCGATTACCTGCTGAAAGACTGGGCTGAGGAGGGACTGCATCGCCCTTCTGCATTCCGCGCCTTTCTGGTGACTCTGCCTATCACTGAGGCGACAGTCATCGGCCACTGCTCTGAACGAGATTGGCAGGGCGTTCTGGACTGTCTCAGAAAGGTGATTGCTGGCTTCAGTCCAACCGAAGAATAGCCCAAATGAAAATCTTCAGCGGCTTCCCCGACCGGAAAACCCGCACCATCCGCCTGCCCGAGCCGGTGATCACCGAACTGGTCCCCATCGTGGACGACCTGGATGAACTGAAGGTCACGCTCCACGTCCTCTACCGGCTCCAGCAGGGGCAGGGGCCGGTCCGCTACGTCTCCCAGCGGGACCTGCTGGCGGACCCGGTGCTCCTGCGCGGAGTGGATTCTCCGGCGGCCATCCGGCGGGCCATAGACCGCGCGGTGGAACGGGGGACGTTCCTCCAGGCCGAGGTGGACCTCAACGGCCACCCCGACGTCATCTATCTGGCCAACTCGCCCCACGGCCGGGCGGCGCTGGAAGCGCTGCGCCGGGGCGAGCCGCTGCCGACCGCCTCGCCTGAGCCCCGTCCCAATATTTTTGACCTGTACGAACAGAACATCGGCCCCCTCACGCCCCTCATCGCCGAAGAACTGAAAGAGGCGGAGAAGGCCTATCCTGCCGGGTGGATTGAGGACGCGTTCCGCGAGGCCGTCGCCCTTAACCGGCGCAGTTGGAAGTACATCCGGGCCATTCTGGAGCGCTGGCATGCCGAAGGAAGAACGGACGAAGAGCGTCGGCGAAGTCCTGAAGAAGACCGTCGCCGCTACATTGAGGGAGAGCACGTCCGCCACTGAGGCCGGAGCGACGTCTGGTGTGGGAGCGACGCAGGCATCGCCCCTACCGAAGCCTGCGTCGCCCTCCCCAACAGGGGTCTGCCCCCACTGCGGCGGCCTGGGCTACGTGCGGGCCGACGTCCCGGTGGACCACCCCGACTTCGGCAAACTCTTCCCCTGCGTCTGCCGTCTGGCGGAGGTGGAGCGGCGCCGTCTGGCCCAACTGCGCGCAATGGGCCAACTGGCGTCCCTCTCCCATATGACCTTTGAGACCTTTGTCCCCGAAGGCCAGGGGCTCCCACCGGATAAGCGGGCCAATCTGCGCCACGCGTACGAGACGGCGAAGGAGTTCGCCGAGAACCCCACGGGCTGGCTGGTCCTGCGCGGCGGCTACGGCTGCGGGAAGACCCATCTGGCCGCGGCCATCGCCAACCGCTGCGTGGAGCGCGGCCAGCCCGTCCTCTTCGTCACCGTCCCGGACCTCTTAGACCACCTGCGGGCCACCTTCGGCCCCACCAGCCCCGTCCGCTACGACCAGCGCTTTGAGGAAGTCCGCACCGCCCCCGTGCTGATTCTGGACGACCTGGGGACCGAGGCGCCGTCCCCCTGGGCGCAGGAGAAACTCTTCCAGATTCTCAACTACCGCTACAACGCCCGGCTCCCCACCGTCATCACCACCAACCACGAACTGGAAGAACTGCCGCTGCGCATCCGCTCCCGCCTGGCCGACCCCGACCTGACGCGCATCGTCACCATCCTGGCGCCCGACTACCGCCAGGCCGGCGTCTCCGCCGACCAGTCGGACCTGAGCAGTCTCCACCTGCACGCGCATCAGACGTTTGAGACCTTTGACCTGCGGGAGAAGGAACTGCCGAGAGAAGAGGCGGAGAATTTGCGGAAGGCGGTGGAACTGGCCCGGGCCTACGCCCAGGACCCTCAGGGGTGGCTGATTTTCACCGGCACCTACGGCTGCGGCAAGACCCACCTGGCGGCAGCCATTGCCAACTTCCGGGCCCGACTGGGGTACCCCGTTCTCTTCGTCGTCGTGCCGGACCTGCTGGATCACCTGCGGGCGGCCTTCAGCCCCACCAGTCCCGTCTCCTTTGACCGGCGGTTTGACGAAGTGCGCCGGGCTCCGTTCCTGGTGCTGGACGACCTGGGGACTGAATCGGCCACGCCGTGGGCGCGGGAGAAGATGTACCAGATTTTTGACTACCGCTACAACGCCCGTCTGCCGACCATCATCACGGCGGCGACGCCCATCAAGGACCTGGACCCCCGTCTGGCGGCGCGCATCCAGGACGAGACCCGCTGCATCCACTTCGCCATTCTGGCCCCGGCCTACCGCGGGAAGACGGAGCGGCGCCCCCGCCGACCTGCGACGCGAGGCTCATCATAGTTATA
>JAPYWT010000290.1 GCA_028276215.1 Thermoflexus sp.
CCAGTTGCTGGCGCTGGGGACGTTTGTGGAGACCCTGCGGGACCTGCGCGCCGAACTGCGCGCCGCCCTGGCCCCCGACCGCGCCGCCGCGGTGGAGACGTATCTGGCACTGGCGATCAGCAAGGCTGTCAATTACAATTCTTACCTGGCAAGTTGGCACGCGCCGCGCTGTGTGATCCGCAGTGCGTTTGACCGGCACGACTTTAGTTTCAAGTGGACATTCGGCGAATTTGACGCCTCGGCCAATCTGCTCCCCTGGTGCATAGACCAGGTGGCCGACGCCTATCAGGACATGGCCCGCCTGCTGGCCCCGGCGCCTCCTGCCTCCGCCCTCGCCCCTGCGCCCACCCCAGCGCAGGACGGCCCCCGCGACCCCCGCCCGGCGGTCGTCATCCTCCAGGGCAACGCGGCTGACCTCTCCGCCGTCCCCGACCGCTCCGTCCATGCCGTCGTCACCGACCCGCCCTACTACGACAACGTGATGTACGCCGAACTCTCCGACTTCTTCTACGTCTGGCTCCGGCGGACGGTGGGTCATCTCCACCCGGAGTGGTTTGCCTCCCCGCTGACGGACAAGGATGCGGAGGCGGTGGCGAACCCGGCCCGTTTTCGGGGGGTGGAGGCGGGGCAGGCGCGAGCGCTGGCGGAGCGGGACTACGAACGGAAGATGACGGCGGCCTTTCGGGAGATGGCCCGCGTCCTGCGGGACGACGGCGTCCTGACGGTGATGTTCACCCACAAGAAGGTGGAGGCGTGGGACGCGCTGGCGACGGCGCTGATAGAGGCCGGGTTCACAGTGGAGTCCTCCTGGCCCGTCCACACGGAGAGCGAGCACTCCCTGCACCAGGCGAAGAAGAACGCCGCCCGCAGCACCATTCTCCTCTGCTGCCGGAAGAGGGTGGGGGAGCACCTCTCCTCTGCTCCTCTGCCCCTCGGCTCCTCCGCTCCTCCGCTCCCCGGCCCCTCTGCTCCTCCGCCCCCCGGCCCCTCTGCCCCTCCGCCCCCCAGTTCCCCTGCTCCCACCTGGTGGGACGACCTGGTTCCGGAGGTGCGGCGGGTGGCGCGGGAGAAGGCGGAGGCGTTTGCCCGGCAGGGCATCACGGGGGTGGACCTGTACCTGAGCGTCTTCGGCCCGGTTCTCTCGGTGATTTCCCGTCGCTGGCCCGTGTGGACGCGCGAGGTGGACGAGCGGACGGGGGCGCCGAAGGTGCTCCGTCCGGAGACGGCGCTGGACCTGGCCCGGCAGGAGGTGGTGCGGTTACGGAAGCGGGGGTTGCTGGGGGGACGGGAGGTCCGCTTTGATCCGGTGACGGACTGGGTGCTGATGGCGTGGGATGCGTTTCGGGCGGAGCGGTTTCCGGCGGACGAGGCGCGCAAGCTGGCGATTGCGCTGGGGCTGGAGGTGGAGGCGGACCTGGTGCGGGGGCGGGTGGTGGGGAAGTCGGGGGACGACGTGGTGTTGCTGGAGCCGAAGGCGCGGCGGGGGCGGGGGCGGGTGGACCCGGAGGCCGACCGGTTTGCCACCTGGCTGGATGCGGTGCACACGGCGATGCTGGTGTACGAGGAGGACGGGGCGGCGGCCTGTGAGCAGTTCCTGAAGCGGACGGGCCTGCTGACCGATTCCACGTTCCGGGCCTGCCTGCAGGCGATGCTGAACGCCGTTCCCCGGGCGCGGGCGAAGGGGAAATTTCTCCGCCCGGAGATGGAGGTTCTGGAGCGGATGCGTCTGGCCTTCTTCCCGGACCTGGAGGTTCCGGAGGAGATGGAGCCCCCGCCGAAGATGGAGCAGATGCGGATGATGTAGAGCCCTTTCTCGTTTACGGAGGTGCTATTATGGACAACTTTCTGGAGGTGAAGATACCGTTCCGAAGACTTGCTGGGATTCTTCGTGATGACTTCGCGCGGTCCGTAGCGGAGGAGGCGCTGAGGCTGTACTTCCAGGAGGGGGACAGTGAAGCGAAATCCGCATTGAAAGTGGCGATTCGTGAGCATATCACCGTTCCGGGCTTCCGGCGCGGGAAGTCCCACCTTGCGCCAGCGCCCCTTCTACGGCAGGCGGTGGTGGAGGAATGGCAACTGCACGAAGATATGGTCAGGGCGGTTTTCCGCCTCTGGCTGGAAACGCGAAAGGACCTGGCCGGGCAGGTCGGTGCGGCCCTGCGCGAGGGGGGACTGCCGACGGAGGGGATGGCTGGAGATACACTGACCGGGTACTGGAAGTGGGAAGAATTTCAGGCATGGGTGGACCGGATACGGGAGATGCTTCCCGAAGAGGATGAGGATGAAATCCGGCTATCTATCGCGCTTCTGACCGGTCGGTTGCCTGTATCCGATCAGGCGTACGAAACTATTGCCAAAATCTCTCTTGGAGAAGAAGAAATGGCTCTGAACTTCTGGACCCGCATTTTGCAGGAGATGCGCAACCTGCCCGCTGAGGCTCCTGAGTGGGAGACTCTGGAGGAGTTTCTGGAAGAAGCGAGGGCAATCGGTGAAGAGAAGCGAAGGGAGCGCTGGTTGCAGGATCAGCGGATTGCGCTTCAGCAGGCCGTAGAGACTTTCTGCGCGAAGCGGGAAGAGCGGATTCGGTTCTTCCAGATGGAGCGCTGTGCCGATTGGAGTGCTGAGGCCTGCGTGCCGGAGCGGGTGGAAGAGGCGTTGCGGACCTTGCAGGAATTGGAAACCCGGATGGATCAATACGAGGATTTGTACAATCTCCGCCCTGCCACGGTGGCGGAGAGGCGGGAATGGCAACGCCAACTGGATGTGCTGGAAGAACAGGTACTGACGTTGTATGCTCAATTGAACGAGTATTTGACGGTTCAGGAGGAGATGTTGCCGCCTGTTTCCCCTTTGCCGGAGGAAGGCGCTGCGGTTGCGGTTGAGGAGAAGAGGGAGGAAGTCCCTGCTGTTGAGCGGGTGCCGGAGGTGGAAGAGGAGGTGGCGGAGGAGGTATCCGCGGTGCCGGAAGTGGAGGAGGAGGTCGCGGAGGAGGTATCCGCGATACCGGAGGTGGAAGAAGAGCGGATGGAAGAATTGCCTCCGGGGGTAGAAGAGGCAGCTGTTTTTGAAGCAGAGGGGGTTCCCGAAGGCATACCTCCTGCGCCGGAAGTTCCCGAAGGCATACCTCCTGTGCTGGAAGTTCCCGAGGAAGTTCCCCCTTCCAGGGTGGAGGAGGAAACGGGTATCGGAGCGGAGCGGATCACACCGGCTGCTGTGGAGGTCGTTGTTCCTCCTGCGGAAGAGATTCCTGCCGAGAAAGAGGCGAATCGCCTTCTGGTCTCACTGCTGGGGGAGAATGACGTGCTCACCGGGTACTGGCTGGCATGGGCGATGGAGTACTGCGGTCTGAAGCCCGTTATTCGGTCTTCGCTGATCGGGGCAGTTCAGGGTGCTTTCTGGGCGATGCGGCTGTGGCCGGATCGGCCCTCCCGGATGATGAATGACCTGAGGGACATTGCCCAGCATACGCCGGAGGGCCTGTCCAGGGCGGAGCAGTGGGTGGCAGCGGCTGCTGCTCTCTATCTGGCGCTGGTTGCCCCGACCGACGGGTGGGGGGACTGGTTGGTCACCCCTATGGATAAGATTCCTGCGTTGGCGGAACTGGCGGAAACCGTCCGTCGGTTTGCGTCCCTGGGCTGGGTGCTGCAACCCGAGGATATGGAAAGCGTTCGGGGACGGGAGGAGAGGGAAGGTGAGATTCGGCGCATTGCGGAAGATGCCCGACGCTGGCTGGAGAGTGCTCCGAGGCGCAGCACGACGTATCAGCGGGCTTCAGCGGTCTGGCGTCGGATGACCTCGCCACCGGATGGTGACCTCTACCAGTGGTTTGTCATCGTGGCCAGGGACCAGCGGAAGCACGAGGATCAGGTTCGCCAGGCGCTGGAGGACTGGCGGCGGGATAACTGGGTGGACGACCGGATCCAGGAGATAGACCTGGAACTTGTGGGTCGTAGACTGAGTTCTATAGAAGGGACGGCTCGCAGACAGATTATCCGGTGGGCTGGCGAAGCCTGCGAACAGGCGGAGAGATGGTTGCAGGCGATTTGGCATGAACGCCAGGTTGCTCAGCAGCGGGAGTGGCTTCAAGAACAATTGCGTCTCTTGCTGAGGAGTTTCAATCAGAGTCTTCCGCTGATTGACGAGCAGATTCGGGATGCGCTGAGAAGTCTCCCGGAGGGAGAGGAGAGGGCCGCTATGCACCTGTTGGGACAGTCCGTCCTTCTCTTGAAGCGGGTCTTCTCCCTG
>JAPYWT010000292.1 GCA_028276215.1 Thermoflexus sp.
CCGGGCGAAGAAGGCTTCCATAAAAGCGTGCCGTTCCTCTGCGATGGCCCGCCCCGTGGCGGTGGTCATCACCTCCCGCAACCGGGAGAGTTTGACGACGAATTCGTGCACGGGTGTGTGGTCGGGGGTGCCGTCCCTCTGAGCGGCAGCAACGTCAGGCGGCACCCAGAGCCGCTGGCCATGGGCACCGGCACGGGCGAAGGCCCGGGCGACGCCGATGGCCCCCATCGCGTCCAGTTTGTCGGCGTCAAAGAGGGCGCGCGCTTCGGGGGTAGCGGGGGGTGGACCGCTGCGGAACCGGTGCGACGCGATGGCCGTGACCACCGCCTCCACCTTCTCCGGCGGATGACCAGCCAGGATTTCCCGCGCCCGCGCGGCGCCGATGGCCGCGTGGTCCCCTCCCGTCGCCTCCTCCTCGGCCCGACCGATGTCGTGCAGGAGCGCCGCCGCCCGCACCACCTCCAGGTCGCCCCCCTCGGCGCGGGCGATGCGCTCCGCCAGGGCCAGCACCCGCAGGACGTGGTCAAAATCGTGGCTGCTCTCGTGCCCCTGATAGTACTGGCGGGCCTCTTCTATGCTGATCATCGGGCTTCTCCAGAAACAGGATGAACCACGAAGGAACGCGAAATTTTTCGTGAACTTCGTGCTCTTCGTGGATTCGGTTTTTTTACCCCAGACGGCGGCTCAGCCAGATGGCCAGGAAGGTCAGCAGGATTCCCAGCACCAGCACCAGGAGCACCGTCGCGATGACCCGGCGGCGAATCTGCCAGACCTGATAGCGGCCGGTGACCCAGAGGAAGAGGCCCAGGGCCAGCCCGGCCCCGCCCAGCACCCCCACCGTGTAGGCCAGGGCCGTCGCCATTAACCGGGGCAGGTCCACCCGTACGATCAGGTCTCCGAAGAGAAGGATGGAGTAGCGGCTGGCCAGCAGGGAATAACCGGCGCCCACCAACAGTCCCAGGAGCGTCACGGCGATTCCCTGCCAGCGCCCTGGCCCCCGCTCCAGCCACAGGGTCAGCAGACCCAGCAGGACCAGGGTCAGGGAGAAGGTCAGAACCAGGATGGATAACAGTTGAATCATGCCGCTCTCTCCTGCTTCTGTAGGGGGAGGCCTCGCGCCTGCCCCGCGGGGGCAACCACACGGGGGCAACCGCAAGGGCCACGCCCCGAAGGGGCTCGCCCCGAGGGGTTGCCCCTACACCCACCGCCGTATCCAGCAGCCGTAATTATAACCCAACAGGGAAGGAAGGCAACCGGCGCGCCTACGCCCTCCGTCGTCTATGGTCTGTGGTCTGTGGTCCGTGGTCTGTCGTCCGTCGTCCCCCAACAAAAAAGCCCCCATACGGGGGCCAGGAGCGGAGAGGGTGGGATTTGAACCCACGGAGCCTTTCGGCTCACGCGCTCTCCAGGCGCGCGCGTTAGGCCAGACTACGCTACCTCTCCGCCATTGATTATACCCAATCCGGCCGATTTTGGCAAGTGCTCGCGAATCGCTGATCGCGGATCGCTTATCGCGGGTCGCGTATCTCGGGTCGCTGGTAGCGGGTTGCTGAGGGGGTACCGCTGAGAATTCCGAAAAGTTTCGTAATTACCTACCACAAAGGACACAAAGTACTCACAAAGGACACAAAGGGATAAAATATCGTCCTTTGTGCCCTTTGTGCGGCCTTCGTGTCCTTCGTGGTTTTTATGAAACGGTTCTTGGGTAGGTAGTTACTTTTGGATACCCAATTCTGATACCAGCAGTTCGCTGCGAACATTAGACATGCTCCAGGGGGAGCCAGATGGCAGACGTGATGACGCTCACCGTTGCGCCTGAGACGATTCCTCTGACAAAAGACGCCGACGGGGTGATCCGCGTGGGAAATACCCGGGTGACCCTGGACACGGTGATCACCGCCTTTCTGGAAGGGGCGACTCCGGAAGAAATTGTGCATCAGTACCCATCCCTGGACCTGACCGATGTCTATGCGGTGATTACCTATTATCTACGGCGACGGGCGGAGGTGGATGCTTATCTTCAAGAGCGGCAAGAACAGGCAGAGCGGGTTCGGGAAGAGAATGAATATCGCTTTGACCCATCCGGCATCCGGGAGCGATTACTGGCACGGCGAACCCCAAGGGGATAGCCAACCGTTGGTTTTTATGCAGAATCTGTAGCGCTATCAGCACGCATCCCGCGGGAACACCGCGGCACTGCGGTATATAGTAGAACGCTATTACCGCGGGAGGTTGTGATGATCCGACTTGCTGCTGATGAAAACTTTAACCACCAACGATTCCCCCTGCAAGGAGGTTAGAATGCCCCGTCAGGTAGTTGGCAGAGTGGTCCAGGTTAAGGGCGGCGTGGTAGATGTGGAATTCGCCCCCGAGGACCTGCCGGACATCTACAGCGCGGTGGAGATTCCGATGAACGGACGCCGCCTGATTCTGGAAGTGGAGCAGCAACTGCCCAACAACTGGGTCCGCTGCGTGGCGATGGACACCACCGACGGCCTCCAGCGCGGCCTGCCGGCCTACACCACCGGCGAGCCGATCAAAGTCCCGGTGGGTCCGGCGACGCTGGGTCGCATCTTCAACGTCCTGGGTGAGCCCATAGATGGCAAGGGCCCGGTGGAGGCGACGGAGTACCGGCCCATCCACCGCCCCGCCCCGCCCTACGAGGAGCAGGCCACCTTCAGTGAGTTCTTTGAGACCGGCATCAAGGTCATTGACCTGATCGCCCCCTTCACACGCGGCGGTAAGACCGGCGTCTTCGGCGGGGCCGGTGTGGGCAAGACGGTCATCATCGCCGAGTTGATGTACACCATCGCCAAATACCACGGCGGCGTCTCCGTCTTCGGGGGCGTGGGGGAGCGGAGCCGCGAGGGCACCGAGTTCTACCTCTCCTTGACCGAGATGGGCGTCATGGACCGCGCCGTTATGGTCTTCGGGCAGATGAACGAGCCGCCGGGCGTCCGCTTCCGGGTCGGCCTGACCGCGCTGACGATGGCCGAGTACTTCCGGGACCAGGGGATGGACGTCCTGCTCTTCATTGACAACATCTACCGCTTCGTGATGGCGGGGATGGAGGTCTCGGCGCTTCTGGGGCGGATGCCCAGCGCGGTCGGCTATCAGCCCACCCTGGGGACCGATATGGGGGAACTCCAGGAGCGCATCACGAGCACCCGTCGCGGCTCTATCACCTCCATGCAGGCCGTCTACGTCCCCGCCGACGACTACTCCGACCCCGGCCCGGTGACGACGTTCGCCCACCTGGACGCGACCATCGCGCTGGAGCGGCGGCTGGCCGCCCAGGGGCTGTACCCGGCGGTGGACCCGCTGGCCTCCACCTCCCGCATCCTGGACCCGCGCATTGTCGGCGAAGACCACTACAACGTGGCCCGGGAAGTGCAGCGGGTGCTCCAGCGCCAGCAGGACCTGCAGGACATCATCGCCATTCTGGGTGTAGAGGAACTCTCCGATGAGGACAAACTGATCGTCGCGCGGGCCCGTAAAATCCAGCGCTTCCTGACCCAGCCCATGCACGTGGCGGAGCGGTTCACCGGCCGCGCGGGCCGCTACGTCCCCATCGCCGAAACCGTCCGGGGGTTCCGGGAAATCCTGGAGGGGAAGCACGACGACCTGCCCGAGGAGGCCTTCTACATGGTCGGCACGATTGACGAGGCCGTGGAGAAGGCCAGACAATTGGGAGTGAGGTGAAAAATGGGTCTCCTGGAGCGAATGCCACCGATTCAATTTCTGGTGGATGCAAAAGGGAAAAAGAAAGCAGTTGTGCTGGAGTATTCAATCTGGGAGGAACTGCTGACCCTGTTAGAAGACCTGGAAGACGCTGATGAGATTCGTCGCCTGCGCGAGGCAGGAGAGGAAACCATACCGTGGGAGGAGGCAAAGGCAGAATTGGTGGCCGCTGGCATTTTGTAGCCATATCCCGCCGATAGTTTGAGATGCTCCCATGCCAGTTCGTATGAGCACCGGTGAGGGGGCTGCATAAACCCTGAGTTTCAAACTATCGGAGGGTGAGGATGTTTGAGGTTCGCATCTCGCGTCAGGCGATAAAGGACATAGCATCGTTGCCCCAAGAATATGCTCGTCTGGTGAGTCAGCATATTGACCGCTTAAAAGAAGAGCCTCGTCCACCAGGGGCGAGGAAACTCCGCAATTTCACGGCGGTATACCGTCTCCGGGTTGGGGTATACCGCATTCTCTATGAGATAGACGACAAGGCAGGAA
>JAPYWT010000293.1 GCA_028276215.1 Thermoflexus sp.
GCGGTCACCGTGTTTGATGACCCGGACGGCCTCTTCCGCCGTCGTGACTTTGCTTTCGTAAATCCGACTCCATCCGTTGGGCATTGGGCCCTCCTTACACTCCGTGAGGTTTGGATGCGTTGAAGGCAGCGGCCAGGGCCTCGTTGACGATTTTGCCCTCCCGCAGCGCCAGCCCCCGGGCCAGCGCGGGCATATCCGCTATGGCCTGGTCCAGCCCGACGTCGGCGATGTGGCGGATGTAGGGCCAGGCGGCGTTGTTGAAGGCGTGGGTGGAGGTGCGGGGGAGCACGCCGGGGGCGTTGGGGACACAGAAGTGGACCACCCCTTCCTCTATGAAAACGGGGTCCCGCAGGGTGGTGGGCCGGCTGGTCTCCACGCATCCGCCCTGGTCTATGCTGAAGTCCAGGATGACCGCGCCCTTCTTCATGGAGCGGACCATCTCCCGGGTGACCAGCACGGGGGCCCGGGCGCCGGGCACCAGGACGGCGCCCACCAGGACCTCCACGAAGCGGACGACGCGGGCGATGTTGAAGGGGTAGGCCACCATCGTGGTGACCCGGCCCTCAAACATCTCGTCTATGCGGCGGAGTTTTTCCTGGTTCTGGTCCAGGATGTAGAGGGTGGCCCCCAGGCCGTAGAAGGCGCGGGCGGCGTTGGTCCCCAGGACGCCCGCGCCCAGGATGGCGACCCGGGCCGCCGGGACGCCGGGGACGCCGCTCAGCAGGACGCCCCGTCCGCCCCAGTTGCTCTGCAGGAAGGTCGCCGCCAGTTGCGGCGCCATCCGCCCGGCCACTTCGCTCATCGTCCGCAGCACGGGCAGCGTGCCGTCGTCCTCTTCTATCGTCTCGTAGGCAACGGCCGCGACTCCCCGGTCCAGCATCATCTGGACGGTCTCCCGACGGGCCGCCGCCAGGTGGAGAAAGCCGCAGATAATCTGCCCTTCGTGGGTCCACTCCAGTTCCTCGCGGGTGGGGCGGACGGCCTTCAGCACCATATCGGCGCGCCGGTAGACCTCCTCGGTGGAGTAGGCGATGCGGCCCCCGGCCCGCTCGTAGTCGTAATCCGAAAAGCCCGATCCCTCACCAGCCCCTTTCTCCACGTAGCAGACGTGCCCGGCGCGGGTGAGCAGGTTTACCCCGTAGGGGGTCAACCCGACCCGCATTTCCAGTTCCCGTCGTTCTTTGGGAATGCCGACAATCATGCGAAACTCCTTTCGTGCATACCGGATACACCTCACACAGAGACACAAAGGGCACAAAAATACCTTGTGTCTCTGTGTCTTTGTGTGAGGTCAAATGATCAGGCGAACTCGGCGCCCTTGCGCAGCGCCTCTTTGTTCAGCGGCAGCCACTTCCGGTGGCGTTCCACCAGATGGTTATCCAGTGCGGCCTCCAGCGCCTCCAGCGGCAGGACGCCCAGCGCCTTCACCAGCGCGCCCAGGCAGATCATATTCGCCACCCGGACGTTCCCCATCTCCGCCGCCAGGTCCGACGCCGGGACGTAGAGGACGCGGATGTCGGTGCGCTCGCTCCTGCGGGGGATGAGGGACTGGTTCACCACCAGGATGCCGCCGGGCCTGACCATCGGCTCAAACGCCTCGTAGGAGGGGATGTTCATCACGATGGCCGCGCTGGGGCGGCGGACCAGCGGCGAACCGATTTCCTGGTCGGAGATGATGACGGTGCAACGGGCCTTCCCGCCCCGCATCTCCGGGCCGTAGGAAGGAATCCAGGTTACGTGAAAATCGGCATCCATCGCCGCGTAGGCCAGGACCTGTCCGGCGAAGAGGGTCCCCTGGCCGCCGAAGCCGGAGATGATGATTTCTTCCTGCATGGGTTGCCTCCCTCAATGCAGGCCTGTTGGCCTGCGCTACGATTTCTTGATTCAGGCCGATTGAAATCGTCCTCCCTGGGTACGCCTCACCCCTCCCGGCAGCGCAGCCGCCGGGGGTGGGGTGAGGTCGGCGAAGGCCGACTTCAGTCAGCGCAGTTACGATTTCTCCATCAGCGCGCGCACGCCCTCGGCCACTTTGGTGTCGCCCAGGGGGTAGTAGGACACCATGTTCTGCTTTGCCCACTCCAGCGCGTCCACGGGCGACATGCCCCAGTTGGTGTTGCAGGTGGAGATGATTTCCACCATAGAGAAGCCCAGGCCGGCCAGTTGGACCTGGAAGGCCAGTTTGATGGCCTTCTTGGTGCGCCGGATGCCGGGCACGTCCAGCACCGCCTGACGGGTGACGTAGGCCGCGCCGGGGAGCATACCGATCAGTTCGGCCATCTTCATCGGCCAGCCGGCCGTCTCCACGTCCCGCCCGCGCGGGGAGGACGTGGTGACCTGTCCGGGCAGGGTGGTGGGGGCCATCTGCCCGCCGGTCATCCCGTAGATGGCGTTGTTGACGAAGATGGTGGTGATGAGTTCCCCCCGGTTGGCGGTGTGGATGATCTCCGAGGTGCCGATGGCGGCCAGGTCGCCGTCGCCCTGGTAGGTGAAGACGACCTTATCGGGGCTGACCCGCTTGATGCCGGTGGCCATCGCCGGGGCCCGCCCGTGGGCCGCCTCGCAGAAGTCCATATTGAAGTACTCGTATGCCAGCACCGCGCACCCCACCGGTGCCACGCCGATGGTCCGTTCCCGAACCCCCAACTCGTCAATCACCTCGGCGATGAGCCGGTGGATGATGCCATGGGTGCATCCGGGGCAGTAGTGGGTGAACTTCGGTGTCAGACTTTCCGGGTATTTGTAGACCAGTTCCATATCGGTAGGGATTTCGGTTGTCATTGGGTACCTCCTCGGTTCCGGCGTTAACCACAACCGATTGAAATCGTCCTCCATGGGCACTTCGTGCCATGTGTCGGCCTTCGCCGACACCTTGGGTGTCCCGAAAGAGAGGGTCGGCGGAGGCCGACCATCGGCCGCAGGCGCAGGAAGGGTGACTTCAGTCAGCGCGTTTACGGCGACGCCAGGGCGGTTTCAAACTGAAACACCCGGAGTTTTTCCGGCGCGACCCTGGCGCTCAGATGGAGAATTTCTACTCCAACCACCTGATTCTCCGCGTTGAAGTCCAGAATGACGCCCGGATAAACCTCCTCAGATTCCACAATGGCCGACTCATCTATCCGGAGGTACAGGGCGTCGTTTTCCCGATCAATTTTTAACCTCATCGCTGCCTCCTCAGACGACGGTCAAAGAAGACCGTCACAATTCGTTTAGGCCTTGTCGTTGGATTCACAATCACCCGCAGGAACCGTCCGGCATGTTCGGGGATTGCTTTGATATAGTGAATATTCCCGCTTGCATCTATTTCCTGCCGATCTGGAGAGGAGAGAGCGCGCCATACCCACTCTTCAAGAATATGACGCTCCTGAAGCATGTCCTGCGCATGGGCGGAGAATTCAAATCCGGGGAGCATCGCAGCCCCTTGCCCTGTATCCTTGTCTTCTTGTCTACTTTTTTGTCTCCCTGTCTACTTTCTCCAACTCCGGCAGAATCTCATCGGGCAGGGGGATGATGCCGCCCATGCGGCCGTAGAAGCGAACGGGGCAGCGACCCTCCACGGCCAGCCGGACGTCCTCCACCATCTGCCCGGCGTTCATCTCCACCACCAGGATGCCCCGCACGCGCTCGGCCAGTTCGGCGATGCGGGCCGACGGGAACGGCCAGACGGTGATGGGGCGCAGGAGCCCGGCCTTCAGCCCCTTCTCCCGCGCCTCCCGCACCACGGTCTGGCAGACCCGGCCTACGGTGCCGAAGGCCACGATCAGCAGGTCCGCGTCCTCGGTGGAGTACTCCTTCCAGCGGACCTCGTTGGCGGCGATTTCCCGCAGTTTGGCCTGCAGGCGCAGGTTGACCTGTTCCAGGACCTCCTCTACCAGATAGAGGGAGGTGATGATGTTGGGCTGGCGGCCCCGGGCGCCGGTCAGGGCCCAGGATGGCCGTTCCTCAGGCTTGCGGACGGGGCGCATCGGCGGCATTTCGGCGGGCTCCATCATCTGGCCCAGGGAGCCGTCGGCCAGGACCATCGCGATGGTCCGGTACTTCTCGGCCAGATCAAAGGCCAGGACGGTCAGGTCTATCGCCTCCTGGATGTTGCCCGGGGCCAGGACGATAGGGTGAAAGTCGCCGTGACCGGCCATCTTCACGGCCTGGAAGTAGTCCCCCTGTGAGGGGGCCACGTTCCCCAGCCCGGGCCCGCCCCGCATAATGTTGACGATGACGGCGGGCACTTCGGAGC
>JAPYWT010000294.1 GCA_028276215.1 Thermoflexus sp.
CCTTTTTCTACCGCACCCACTGTATATACAGCCCCTGCCCCACCGAGAACGGCGTCAGGCAGAGGGGCTCCCCGTCCTGGACGACGGTGGCCTGCCCGCTCCGGACGCTCGTCACCCAGACCCGGTTCGTCGTCGGGTCCAGCGCGATCCCTTCCAGCGGGTACGGCGGCAGGTCCAGCGGCACCGGCGTCGGCGTGCCCATCGCCCAGACCGGGATGAGCAATACCTGGTTCTGCCCGCCGTCCTCCTCCGACGTGACCGTCCACAGGTGACCGTAGGTGCCAGCGCCGGGGTTGACGGCAATCACCCGCAGCGGCACCCGCGAGCCATCGCCCCGGTGGACGTCCATCGCCCCGACAATGGTATCCGTCTCCCCGTCTATCAGCGCGATGCGGCCCTGGGAGATGGCGGTGACGTAGACCCGGTTGCGCGTCGCGTCCACCGCCACGCCGTAGGCGTCCAGCAGCAGGAGGTCGGTGCGCCCCGACCCGGCCTGAATCGTCCGGGTCTGGTGAGTGGCACCGTCTATCACTACAACGCCCCGATAGGGCGCATGGTCTGCCACATAGATTTTGTTGGTGACGGTGTTGACGGCCATATGCGCGGGCTCGCCGAATCCGGTGAGGGTGGCGACCAGCGTCATGCTCACCGCGTCGTAGACCCCCACCGTCCCGCTGAGGAAGTTGCTGACGTAGACGCGGCCGTTCCGGGGATTGTAGACCGCTGAGTGCGGTGAGCCGCCCGCCGGAAGGGTCGCCAGTACTCCGTAGGTGTTGCCGTTCAACACCCAGACATGCCCTGGCCCCCCGTCCCGTGTCGTCACCCAGATGCGGTTGCGGTCCGGGTCGTAGGCGATGCCGTGCGTGGCGGTGAGGGAACGGATGTCGGTGATGACGGTGTGGTGGACGGTGTCTATCACCCGCACGCCCCGGTCATGGGCGATGAAGGCCCGACGGCCGGCCGGGTCTATCGCCACCCCGTAGGGGGTGGGCCCCGCGTCCACCGTCGCCACCCACTGCGGCGCGCAGAAGGACGGCGGCGGTGACGGCGGCTGTTCCTCTTCACCGCAGACCGGCTCCCCGTCCTGCGCAACGGTGACCTGTCCGTTCCGGGCGCTCGTCACCCAGACCCGGTTTGTGGACGGGTCCAGCGCGATCCCGTCCAGCGGGTCCGACGGCAGGTCCAGTGGCACCGGCGTCGGCGTGCCCATTGGTGAGACCGGGATGAGCAGCACCCGATTCGGCTCCCCGTCCTCTTCGGATGTGACCACCCAGAGGTGGCCGTAGGCGCCGACGTCGGGGTTGACGGCAATCGCCCGCAGCCACATGTGGGAACCGTTCTCCCGATAGAAGTTCATCGCCCCGACAATGGTATCCGTGGCGCCATCTATCAGGGCGATGCGGCCCTGGGAGATGCCGGTGACGTAAATGCGGTTGCGCGTCGCGTCCACCGTCACGCCGTAAGCATCCAGCAGGACCAGCGCCGGGTGGGTGGACTGGATGTAATGCCAGGCGTGGGTGTCGCCGTTAATCACCGCCACGCCCTTGAAGACCCCGTGGTCCGCCACGTAGATTTTGTTGGTGACGGTGTTCACGGCAATATGCGCGGGCTCGCTGAAGCCGGTCAGCGTGGTGAGCAGTCTCGGAGTCACGGCATCGTAGACGCCCACCGTCCCGCTGACGAAGTTGCTGACGTACACGCGGTCGGTGTTCGGGTTGTAGGCCACCGAATGCACGCCGTTGCCCGCCGGGAGCGTCGCCCGCAGCGCGTACGTGCCCCCGTCCAGCACCCGCACGCGCCCCGGAATGGCGTCCCGCGTCGCCACCCAGATGCGGTTGTGCTCGGGGTCGTAGGCGATGCCGAAACCGGCGGTCACGGAACGGATGTCGGTGATGACGGTGTGGTGGACAGTATCCATCACCCGCACGCCCTGCTGGTGGGCGATGAAGGCCCGGTGGCCCGCCGGGTCTATCGCCACGGCGGAGGGGTACGGCCCGGCATCCAGCGTGGCGACCAACCGGGGCGCGCAGAAGGGCGCGGGTGGGAACGACCGCATCACCACCGGCAGATAGACCGGCCCGACGGCGACGAACCGAATCGTCGCGGTGCCGGAGACGCTGTCGGCGGTGCCTGTCACGGTCACCGTCCCGGTGACGGTGGAGGTGACCCGCGTCTGGGCGACCCCGCCCCGGGTCGTGTCGGTGACCGGCGCGACCGTCGCCGGAGGACTGGCCGCGAAGGTGACCACCGTCCCGTTCTGCACCGGGTTCCCGAAGCAGTCGCTGACGGCGGCGCGGACCTCTGCGGAAGTGCCCGCGCGCGCCATCGCGGGGGCAGAGAGGGTCACCGAACAGGGCAGGCCCGGCTCCACCGTCAGCGCGCGCATGGCCGTGCTCATGCAGCCGGTGGCGGCGATGGCGGTCACGCTGGCGGCAAAGCCGCCCGTGCGGGTGTAGATGTGGGTGGTGGAGGGGACGAACGTATGGGCAGTGTAACCGTCCCCAAAATCCCAGAGCCACTGCTGTCCGCCAGTGCCAATGTCCCAGAGTGTAGTGGAAATACCCACCCGCGTCGGGCTGGGGACGATGAGGAGGTTCGGCGAGGGGAGCGGGTGGACCGTCACCGTGCCGGTGGCCACGTCGGTGCCGCAGGGGCCGGTGGCGGTCAGAATGGCGGTGTAGGTGCCGGGGCTGGCGTAGAGGTGGGTCGGGCTGGTCTCAGTGACGACCGGCGACCCGTCCCCGAAATTCCACTGGTACGCGGTCGCGTTCTGGCTGAGGTTATAGAACCCCACCAGGCGGCCGTGGCAGACGGGGGCGGTGTGGGTGAAGGCGGCCGTGGTGCGGACGACGGCCAGGCCGTGCTCCCAGAGGGGCACGTTGGGCACGACCTCCGGGCTGGCGAAGCGGTAGGTGGTGGTCAGCCGGGCCCCGTCCGGTGTCTCCGGCGCGACGGTCACCGCGAAGGTGCGGGTGACCGCGTTGCCGCCCGCCGCCGCCAGGACCGTCGGGACCGTCCAGGTGACGGTCGGGGAGACCCAGATGCCGCCGTCAGAAACCGTCTCCGGGACCACCGTCAGCGCGGGGGGCATCTGCCCGGTCAGGGTGAAGGGGACGCTGGTGGATACGCCGCCGGGGTTGGTGACGGTGAGGGTGTAGGTGACCCGCGCGCCCGCGCAAACTGGTGCGGCCGTGCCGACCGCCAGCCCGAAGTCCGGCGCCCGGATGACGGTGGTGACCGGCGCGGTCTCGCAGAAAGCGCGCGGCGTCCCGTCCACCGTCCCGCTGAAGCAGTAGGCCGCGTTGACCACAGCGGCGCGGTCCCGGACCGGTGGGGTCAGCCGGACGTTGTACGTCCCGACCAGGGACGAGATGTCTGTGAACGGATTCTGGGCGGTGTAGGTGACCTGGGTACTCCCTTCCACCAGGGTGGCAGCCCAGTTATCGCCGGTCGTGCCGCTCTCCAGCACACTGCCGGGCGGGAGGTCATCGGTGATGACGGCCCCGGCGGCGATGGTGCGGTTCTGCGGGTTCTGGAGGGTGAGGGTGTAGGGGATGCGGATGGGATTAGGCCAGTTCTGGTAGAGGACGGCGGGGGCGGATTTGGTGAGGGTGATCCCGGCGGCGGCGTTCTGGAGGGAGACGGGCGGCGGGCCGGCGGCCGAAGGCGGCCCCAGGGCCAGGAAACAAAGGAGGAGCAAGAACACTCCCGTCAGTCCTGCCGTTGTGGGTTTCCAGAGGCCATTTCCCTTCATCGGAGCCCTCCTTTCGCGTGTGTCCCAATTTCGTCGGGCCTGGCCGCTTTGCAGGACAACTGCTCGCAGTTGCCCTACAATTAGGAGACCCCCTTTTTCGTCCCTGTTGCCAAAACGACCTTTCCATGCTATCTTATACACCAGTTCGGTCCGATGGGCATTGCACATCGGTTACAGTTCGGTAACGAATGCACGAAAAACACGAAAGGCGCGAAAGGCGCGAAAGGCAGGAAAGGGCGCGAAAGGCGCGAAAGGCAGGGAAAAACCTTCGTGTTCCTTCGTGTCCTCGTGGTTATATTGACATTGGAGGAGGCCTGATGGCGAAACGACGGATGATGCCCGGCGGATTCGGTGCGCCCGGCGACATGTGGCGCCGGTTGCAGACCCTGCAGGAAGACCTGATGAAGGCCCAGGAGGAGATTGCGGCGATGACGGTCACCGCCACGGCCGGCGGCGGAGCGGTCACCGCCGTCAT
>JAPYWT010000296.1 GCA_028276215.1 Thermoflexus sp.
ACCCCACCACAAACCCCCGATTGGAGGCCTGCAGAATCCGCCCAACGGGGAGTGGAGGGGGGTAACTGGTAGATTGGGAATTGGTAAATTGGTCACTGGTCATTTGGTCACTGGTCATTTGGTCATTGGTCATTGGTCATTTGGTCATTGGTCATTCCCCCGGAGGCTGATAGCCGGGGCCGTAGTGGTAGGCCGCCCGACGCGGCGCGTACCGGCTGACAAACCGGTCGTGGTAGAGCAGGTTTCCCGCCCGGTCGTACACCCAACGCTCCACCGTCGCCGTCAGCCCCTTCTGGGCCGTCTGCCACTCCTGCACCGTCCCCGGCGGCAGTTTCTCATCCAGTTGGTAGATGGGCGGGCCCGGCTCCGTTTCATCGGTGATGACGGGGCCCTTGATCTCCACCCGCCGCCCGTCGTCGGTGGAGTAGAAACGAAAGATGAGCCGGTGGCTGGCCTCCTCCACCTCCGTCTCTATCAGCAGCGCCGTCGGGCGGTCGTTGACGAACTTGAAGTCCACCAGGGGCGCGTAGACGGTGGCATCCAGGCCCGGACCGTAGCCGCGCAGTTCGTAGTAACCGACCCGGTGGTAGTGGGCCCAGCGCTCCACGATGGGATACCCCCCGCGCAGCGCGGCCCGAAAGGCGGTGGTGGAGACCTGGCAGATGCCGCCGCCGACCTCTATGGCCAACTGCTCCCCCAGAGTGACATAGGCCTCGTCGTACCCCGCCTCCGCGCTCACTTCCCCCAGGTAGCGGTTGAAGGAGAAGGTCTCGCCGGGGGCGACCACCAGTCCGTCAAACTTTTTCGCCGCCAGACGGATGTTGTGGTCCCGACCGGCGGGGGAGCCGATGAAGTACGAGTCCCCCTCGGCGACCAACTCCCGAATGCCCAGTTCCTCCGCCGTCGCGGTGTCGGGGTAGCGGGGCGGGACGACGCTCAGGCTCAGCGGCGCCGTGTGCTGGCCCGCCGCCACCGCCGCCAGGATGTTCTCCACGCTGGCCTCCACGTCCAGCGCCCGCCCAGGCGACGACGGAGAGATGGGCACCAGTCGCCCGGTCCGCTCGTCAAAGTGGAAGCGGGCATCCACCGGCTCAATCGCCAGGGAGGGCGCGATGCCCTCCAGAAACGCCCGCAGCGCCTCCCGGTCCAGAGTGACGGCCAGTCCGCCGCCCTGGACGGTGGTGGTGAGCATCCCGGCCAACTGGTCGGGCGTCAGGGCCCAGGGGCCCGGGTCGCCCTGGCGGGGATTGGGCAGGAGCAGGGTGAACGGGCCGGAGAGCAGGGCCTCCGCCCGGGCACGGGCCCCCTCGGCGTCGGTCACCTGCGGCAGGACCTCCCGCACGACCAGCGTCACTCGGGGGCCGCCAGGGTTTCCCAGGGACTGCCGGAGGGCCGCCAGCGCCGCCTCCACGTCCAGCGCGCGGCCGGGGCGGGCCGGAGTGGAGACCGGCGTCAGGCCCTGGAGGGTCAGGGTGGCGTCCACCGGCGGGACGTCTATCCCTTTCGCCAGCGCCTGAAGGTACAGGCGGGCGGCGGACTCGTCGTAGGAAAGGACAGGGGCCACGGAATACCCGCCAAAAAGGAGCAGGAGGTGGGTCAGCGGGCCGTCCTCCGGGCCTCGCCCCACCTGGAAGGCGGCGCGGGCGGTGGCATCCGCCAGCAGGCGCAGGCCGATGTCGGCGGAAGGGGCATCCCAGGCCCGCTCCGGGCCGACCAGATGGACGGTGGGGAGCACCAGGCGCTCCTGGAGGCGCCGGGCCGCCTCCTCCGGCCGCAGGCCGCCGACCGGGACCTCCCCCACCCAGACACCGGGGTAAATGCGGTCGGCACACCAGGCCTCGTAGGCCAGAAGCAGGCCGAAGGCGCCCAGGAAAGCCAGTACGGCAATCAGCAGAGGAGGAAGCCATTCCAGAGCCTCCGTCGCCTCCCGGCCTTCATCCGGCCTACGGAGCGGTGACCCGGAGGTTGTCAAACTGGACCTCCACTCCCCCTTCGTAGAAACTCCCCGCGTAGAGACCGACATCACCGTGGGAGAAACGGTCATCCTCCACCTGGACCAGTTGCTGACCGTTGACGACAAAGGTCAACCGGTTCCCCTGAGCAACCACTTCCAGGATGTTCGTGCCGGTCCCCGGATGGACGGCGTCGGAGGGCGTCCAGTCGGCGCCCAGGGGCTGACGGACGCCGTCCACGAACCGGCTCACCAGAAAGTACCCGTCGCCGCTGACGGAGAAGGCGTAGAAATGGCGGGGGTCCTGCATCCGGACCAGGACCCCGTATTCGTTGTCGTCGGGGCCGGCGACCTGGGACGCCTCCACGGTGAGGTGGAAATCCCGCAGGTCTTTCCCCGCCGAGGCCCAGGCCAGTTGGTTGGGGGCCAGAATGGAAATCCGCAACGCGCCGTCCTCCACCGTCACCCGGGCCGCGGCGTCCGACTCCAGTTTCCAGGCGCCGGGGGCCGAGAAGTCCTCCTCCCAGGGCGGGCCGTCTCCCTTTCCGCACGCCCCCAGCAGGAAGAGCCCCCAGAGAATGCAAAGGATGCGAAAAGCGTTCCAGATGGTCACCTTCATTCTTCCCCCTCGGGTTCGGGCGCGGTCACTTTGAAGTTGTCAAAGTGGACGCGGATGGAACTCTCCGGTCCGGAGCCGACGCCCAGGCCCACGTCGCCCTGGCGGAAGGTCTTGTCGGTGACGGAGGCGATCAGGCGGTCGTTGACGAAGAGTTGGAGGCGCTCCCCCTGGCAGACGGCGCGGAGATGGTAGACGGCCGCGCCGGTAGGGATGTCGGGCGACGGAAGGAAGCCCTCGCCGCTGAGCACTTTGGGGTGGCTATCCCGGACCCGCATGATGGCGTAGTAGCCGTCGTCGGTGACGGCGAAGTAGTAGAAGTCGGCCGGGGCCCGGTAGCGGCAGACGAGGCCGAAATGGCCCCCTGTCCCGGAGACCCGGCGGGCATCCACCGCCACCACCACGTCGCCGAACCGCTTCCCCGGCCCGGCCCAGACAAACCAGTCGGGCTCGTAGACCTCTATGAAGTACTCCCCCTCCTGGTAGCCCCGGTCGTAGGCCTCCCGGCTTTCGCTCCCCCAGCCGCTGTTGGGGTTGCCGAAGCGGTCGTAGAAAAGGACGCCCGATGATTTCTGACAGGCCGTCAGCAGGAGCAGGGCCAGCACCAGCAGAAGCGGGCGCGAGTTTCTGAGCGTCATGGTTCCCTCCTGGGAGGTGCGGGTACTCATTAGCCGTAGAGATGTCCCCGACCGCCAACGACAGACCTCCGGCCACAACCGATGCAGATTATACCATGAACCCCCGCATCCGCATAGGGAGCAAAAAATGCGGCTGGGGTGTGTCCCAAAATCGTCGGAGCCCGGTGGGCCAGGCCGTAAACGGCCTGGCTGAGGCTGCATAGGGCGCTGGAAGCGCCCTCTCCCTATTGTAGGACAACTGCAAGCAGTTGTCCTACAAACGGAACACGGGTTGCCCAGGTGGAGAAGGGCGCTTTAGCGCCTCATCCTTGCCTGAGCCTGGCCGTTTACGGCCAGGCAAAAAGGCCAGCGGCCCAGCCCGACAAAATCGGGACACACCTGCGGCTGCCTGGACTTGACAAAAGGCAATTTTGTGATACAACCTGCATAGGCCAGTGAAGCCCCCAGTAAATTACTTCCAACTTTTTCAGGAGGAAAGACCTATGGCCGTAACCAGCGTTCAGGAAGTCATCCAGCGGGTTACTGGATTGGACCCCTCGCGCCTGGCGGGGTTCAACGGAGTGGTCCTCTTTGACCTCTCCGGCGAAGGAGGGGGCAAGTGGACCCTGACCATCAGCGAGGGGAAGGCCAAAGTGGAAGAGGGCCAGACCGCCACGCCCAACGTCACCCTCGCGATGAGCGCAGCCGACTTTGTCGCGATGGCCAACGGCCAGTTGAACCCGGTCAGCGCGTTCATGCAGGGCAAACTTCGCGTGACCGGCGATATGGGGCTGGCCATGCGGCTGCAGAACATCCTGACGTAACCGGCGGCCCCACCCTACCCCTCCCCACGGTGCGACGCGCTCTGTGCGGCGCGTCGCACCTGACCTATCATTCGGAATCGGTTTGTGCGACGGTGCCCTGCGCCATCGCAAAAACGTCACTATGCAGCCGATTGAAATCGTCCTCCCTGGGCACTTCGTGCCGGGCCTCGCCCCGAGGGCTCG
>JAPYWT010000297.1 GCA_028276215.1 Thermoflexus sp.
AGCGGAGAAATCCTTCTGGGGGATAGACGACCTGGCGGCGCGGGTCTACAAGCACCGTCTTAAAGGCTTGCGGGTGCTGGTGCGGGTGGATTACGATTACGGCCAAGCCATCCCACCTGCCGGCGACCACCTGGCCCTGGCAGAGTATCTGGAATACCTGGCGCGGCTGGCCCGGGACGACCGTCTCCGGGAGGTCTACGGCTACATCATCGGGAGCAGTTACAACGGCCTGGACCTGAACGCCCTGGCCCCCGACCGCTCGGTGACCCCTGAATGGTATGCCCGAATGTTCAACGGCTACGGCGAACCGGTCCACCATACCGACAACGCGGTCCAGGTCATCCGAGCCGAAAACCCTCAAGTCCGGGTGCTGGTGGGGCCGGTGCGGCCCTGGAACACTGACCAAGATGGGGCCTACAAATACCGGGTGGATGCCCCCTGGCTCAACTACATGAACACGCTGGTGCGCTACATAGACGAAGCGGCCCGAGCAAAGGCCGCGGCTGGCATCCCCTTCGCTGCCCCCGATGGCTTCGCCGTCCAGGCCCCCGGCCGTCCGGATGCCCCCGAACTGGGCGGGAAGGGAGAGGCGGAACCCTGGACCGACCTACCCCAAGCGAAGTGGAATGGCGCTCAGGCTGGCTTCCGGGTATACCGGGAGTGGTTGGACATCATCAATGCCTACTCATCCACCCGTGGGCTACCAGTCTACATCACCTCGGCCAATACCTACATCCCTGCGGTTGGAGTTCCCCCGGCCCAGAACTACCCCCGGGGCTGGCTGAGCGCGGCGCTGGCCGTGGTAGAGAGCGAGCCCCAGATTCAGGCCCTCTGCTGGTTCTTGGACGAACTGCCTGGGGACACCCAGTGGCAGAACTTCAGCCTGACCCGTCGCCGGGGCCGTCTGATAGACGCGGCGGAGGAGTTTGAGGAATTACTGAGACGGTAAAAAGAGGCAAGAAGCAAGAGGCGGGAGGACCCTGCATCCTGCATCCTGCATCTTGCATCCTGCATCTTGCATCCTGCTCCCTGCTCCCTGCAACGTGCGACCTGCGACATGACCATCCGCGTTCTTCTGGCTGACGACCATCCCACCCTGCGGTTGGGGCTGCGGGTGCTACTGGAGCGCGCCCCAGACATAGAAGTGGTGGCGGAAGCGGAGAGGGGCGAAGAGGCTTTGGCGAAGATTCTGGCCCTTCAGCCGGACGTAGCGGTACTGGACTGTCAGTTGCCGGGCCTTTCGGGGCCAGAGGTAGCGCGGGAAATCCGGCGGCGTGGCCTGCCAACGCGCATCCTTGCCCTCAGCGCCTACCGGTACGAGCACTATATCCGAGGGATGTTGGATGCCGGGGCCGTGGGGTATTTGCTAAAGGAGGAAGCGCCGGAGGTTATCGTAGAGGCCATCCGCAAAGCGGCCCAGGGCGGGATGACCTTCAGCCCCGGCGTGGCAGAGGTGGTGAAGGCCATCCTGGAGGGCAAGAGGGAAATCCCGCAACTGACGGAGCGGGAACGAGAGGTGCTCCGGCTGATGGCGGAAGGGCTGAGCAACAAGGAGATTGCTTTGAGATTGGAGATGAAGGAGCGGACGGTAGAGTTTCACGTAAGCAACATCTTGAGGAAGTTAGGAGCAACCTCGCGGGTAGAGGCCGTGGTGCGGGCAAAGGAGCGAGGTATTATCCCCTGATGGCCTGGCTTTTCGGTCACTTTCTGGCTGCCTCAGCCGGATACCTGTGGAAATCCACAGGTCGGACCTGTGGAAATCCACAGTAGACAAGCGGTGCTGTTTCTGCTATACTGGAATTAGCCACTGGGATATCCGGTGAGTAATTCAAGGCAGGAGGTATGAAATGCGCAAAAGTAAACTGGTTTTGTTGTTCATGCTGCTGGTGCTATTGCTGAGTGTCGGGCCAGGTGCAGTATTGGCTCAAGAGCCGCCGCCGGTCGACTCCACGGTTGCGCCTGAGCTATCCCCTCAGCAAAGCCCTCCCCAGCCATTGTGGTGGGCAAGGATCCGTGCCAATCATTGGGAATTTCCTTGGTCAGGCTGGAGACCACACGTATTAGCTGTATGGAACTTTCCATATTGCCATGACCAGCAATATCATGGCCCTGGTGGATATGCAGATACCTGCTCAAGTTCACATGGATGCATTGACCAATGGACTTGGTGGCTTAAGGATCCGCAATCAAAACTGGGAGTACCTGGGTCGTGGTGGTTAGGGAAACCTGAACGCCGAGATATATACAACTACTCAGCGGTATGCTGGATTTACTAAAACAGGGAGGTGGAAAATGAAGAGCAACTGGAAGATGGTCTTAATCGGAAGCATCCTGCTGGTTCTGGTCTTGGTCGGAGTCTCGTCTGTTGTCAGAGCAATGCCTTCTCAGGCTCAGCCTGTGCCTTCTCTTAATGACCTCCTTTTGCGTCCAGAAGACATTTGCGACAATGTGGCCGGATGCGAGGAGATTGTAAAGGGGTCTGGAGACTCCACAGAAAACGCAAAGAAGACAGCAGAATCCTTAGGACTCCCCATTGACTACCAAGAGGGGGCCTGGTTCCATGTTGTGGTCTTTGTTAAAGACGACTCCCCCCTGGTAATAGGACAAGCCATCTATCGCTACAAGAGCAAGAAAGAGGCAATAGCCCGCTATGAACAACTGTTAAAGGGACTCCCCAATGCTCCAATAGGCCGTGAAACCTCCATCATTAGCACATCTGAAGGGCCCTTCAAGGGGATAAAAGGCCAGGTTGTTGAGGCTCAAGACCCTGAGTGGGGGGTGGTGTACTGGTTCATAGGCGTGCGGGAGGAGCTGTTAACCGTTTTAGTAGTTTTCAGTGATGAGGGGGCCAAGGGGCAAGGGGTTCTCAAGCAATTGGTGCCTATGGCGGTGGAGCGGATGGCATTGTCCCGATAGCTTCTTTATCAGAGCAACGAGGCACAACGCTACCTTCCTTGAGCCAGTCCTTAGCCCGAGGGCTGGCTCAATTGAAAGACCTTCAGCCTGGCGTTTAAATTCGGGCCGTTGGTAGGCCCGGAAGTTCAGGAGCCCTGCTGGTTGAGCAGATCATCCTTCTCAGCCGCAAATGAACGCCGTTAAAGGAGATTGCGGTCCGCTTGGGGTTCTCCAAGTAGTATATGACCAATGGTTCAACAAGAAATACAGCGACCCATCTGGTTTAGTAAATTAGAACTTAAGGAGGTCTAACCATGAAGAACAAGAAACTTTGGATAGGCATTGCTCTTTCGGGATTGATATTGATGGTAGCGCTGGCGGGGCTCATATTCACACAGCCTATTGAACTCTATGCCGGAAAACGCATCTTCCACGGTGAGACCGCCACTTATAGCTATTCGGGGGAGGTGTTAGAGCACACCGGGGATGTTCTTGTAAACGTTTACTATCTCCGTGGTGGTGAGAAGGCAATACAAGCTTATAGGGAAGCCAATACCAGGCGCAACTATGCCCTTCTTGCTCGGAAAGAGCCGAAGCTTGTATATGTGCAGGTGACCTTTGCCCGGCCGATTCCTGCGGCTGAGGTGAGCGCTTTGGTCAAAGAGACGGGCTTTCAAGTTGAAGATTTCCTCATGGCTGGCCGTAATTCTCAAGGGGGTAAAGCATGGTGTATAGATGGGACTGGCAACCTCGACAAACCGTTTTGTGATCCAAACCTTGGGGTTATGATTTTAAAAGGGTGGGTAGAGACGACAGAGCGAGGGTTGGGCCGTTGGATGGCAGATGAGCGGGTCTATATGATTGACACTGTTGCGGCTGAGATTATGGAAATTCTTGCCCAAAAGCATCCGGATATAGTGGCTGGTAGGGAACTTATAAGCCCCAAGGTAGAAGAAGGCAAGAAGGTAATTATTATAGGCTCTGAGTCTCCCTTCTGGGCGCTTGATTGGTAGAGTAAAGGAGTACCCTCAACGATGGTGCTGAATCCTGGAAGGAAACAATTAGATGGTGTGATGGTGATCGAAGGTGTCCTGAGTCGGAGTGATGCCCTCCAGATCCTGTTAGAAGCACCGGGATGGTTCAGAATTGGTTGACACTTTCTGATCTCCAAATCTTTCTGGCCCCTCACCCCCCTTTGTCCCCTCTCCCCTTGGCCTGCGGCCAGGGGAGAGGGGGGATTGAAGAGGGGTTTTTGGGGGGGGGGGGGGC
>JAPYWT010000299.1 GCA_028276215.1 Thermoflexus sp.
CACTCGGACATCATCAGCCGTTTGGAGCCATCTTCCTGGGCCCACCACTCCCGTTGAAGGCACTCCCATATTTCCTTTTCCTGCAGGGCTCTCAGTCCCTCGTCTTTGGGCAGGATGACGGACAATGGGCTGGCCGCGTTGCCAACGGAGATGAAAGAAGCGATTTCCAGGACCTGAGGTTTGAGGGCCAGAACGACAATGCCTTTCGCTTTTCTCTCACTGACCACCCGATAGAGCATCGCATTTCGCGGTTGAAAGTACAGGTTGGCAAAATGCCACAGGCTCTTCCCGTCAGGAGCCGTTCTCTGCTGGCGAGTCTCCACGATGCTGGCGTTGTAAATCGGGGTAAACGGAATCCCCCGCCGCTGAACTTCGGCGTGGGAAAGGATGCCCTCGCGCAAAATGCTCTGGAGGTTCTCAATCGGAGAGACGTAGTACAAATTCCGGATCTCCCGTCTTTTCGCCATTTTCCCGCCTTTCGCGTCTTTCGCGCCTTTCGTGTCTTTCGCGTCTTTCGTGTCTTTCGCGCCTTTCGCGCTTTTATCCCTACCCTGTCCGGTGTATAATTATACTCACCTTCCCCTGGAGGAGAAATCGCCATGCGCCTGCTCATCCGCCAGGTCACCGCCATCCCGCTGGACGGGGAGCACGACCGGCTCCCCGATGTGGATATTGCCATAGAGGACGGGCGAATTCGGGCCGTCGGGGCCGCGCCGCCGGATTTCGTCCCCGACCAGACGGTAGACGGTCGGGAGTACCTGGCCCTGCCGGCCTTCTTCAACGCCCACACCCACGCGGCGATGACGCTGGAGCGGGGCTGGGCGGAGGACCTGCCCTTTGACCGCTGGCTGAACGAGAAAATCTGGGTGGCCGAATCGGCGCTGGAGGAAGAGGACGTCTACTGGGGCGCGGCGCTGGCCTGCTGCGAGATGATCCGCTGCGGGATTGTGGGCTTCGCCGACCACTACTTCTGGATGCATCAGGTGGCCCGAGCGGTCGCCGAGGCGGGGATGAAGGCCCACCTGGCCTGGTGCCAGTTCGGCATCGGCGCCGAACACGAGGTGGGCGGCGCCACGCTGGAGGATACCATCGCCTTCATCCGGGAGTGGCACGGCGCGGCCGACGGCCGCATCCGCTGCGCGCTGGGGCCCCATTCCCCGTACATGTGCCCGCCGGAGTTCCTGCGGCGCGTCGTGGAGGAGGCGGAGCGGCTGGGAGTGGGGATTCACCTGCACGTGGCCGAGTCGGAGGAACAGGTCCGGAATTCGCTGAAGGCCCACGGCCGGACCCCCGTGGCCCATCTGGCCCACCTGGGCGTCTTTGACCACCCCACCATCGCCGCCCACTGCATCGCCGTCACCGATGAGGACCTGCACATCCTGGCGGAGAAGGGTGTCTGGGTGGCCCATACGCCCAAGACCTACATGAAACTGGCCATGGGCATGGCCCCACTGGACCGGTTCCTGGCGGCGGGGGTCCGGGTAGCCCTGGGGACAGACGGGCCCGCGTCCAACAACGACCTGAACATGTTAGAGGTCCTGCGCATTGCGGGGCTGGTGCACAAAAACCGGGTCGGCGACCCGGCGGCGTTCCCGCACGACCTGCTCCTGCGGCTGGCGACGCAGGAGGCGGCCCGCGCGCTGGGGTTTTCCGAAAGCGGCGTCCTGCGGCCCGGCGCCCCCGCCGACCTGATCCTCATGGACACCCGCGGCGTCCATTGGGCCCCGCGCCACGACCTGGCGGCGAACGTGGTCTACGCCAGCCATCCCGCCGATGTCCGTTACGTCTTCTGCGACGGACGTCCGCTGCTCTGGGACGGCGAACTGGTCACCCTGGACGAGGAGCGCATCCGCTACGAGGCCGAACGGCGGGCCTTCCGCATGGTCGGCACGCCGATGCGACAGGTGAGAAGGTACACAGGTTGAAACCTTTCAGGCTTCCTCACCCCACCCCCGCCACCTGCGGCAGTAGCGGCGAAGCCGCTGGGGGAGAGGTGAGGCTGAACAGTCACCCCAGGATGAACCGGAGGCTTCCATGAGTTTTCTGCTTTCCCTTCGTTGCACCATCTGTGGCGCCGAATACGGCCCCGACGAAGTGGATTACGTCTGCCCCCATCACGGGAACGACGGGATTCTGGATGCGGTCTACGACTACGACCGCATCCGGCGGGAGGTCTCGCCCCACGCGCTGGCCGCCAGCCCCGAGCGTTCCATCTGGCGCTATAGGCCCCTTCTGCCAGTGGACCCGGAAGTGGCCCGGCGCCTGGCGGAGGGGACAGTATTGGGAAGCGTCGGCTGGACGCCGCTGTATCCAGCCCCCCGTCTGGCCCGGGAACTGGGGCTGAAGTACCTCTGGGTGAAGGACGATAGCCGCCAGCCCACCGCGTCCTTCAAGGACCGCGCCTCGGCGATTGCCGTCGTCAAGGCCGCCGAGCGCGGGGCGGAGGTGGTGACGACCGCCAGCACGGGCAACGCCGCCGCCGCACTGGCAGGGCTCTGCGCGGCCGTCGGGCAGCGCAACGTCATCTTCGTCCCCCGCACCGCCCCCCAGGCCAAAGTGGCCCAACTCCTGGCCTTCGGGGCCACCGTCCTGCTGGTGGACGGCACCTACGACCAGGCCTTTGACCTCTGCCTGGAAGCGTCGGCGGCCTTCGGCTGGTATAACCGCAACACTGCCTACAACCCGTATATGTCCGAAGGGAAGAAGACCGCCGCCTGCGAAATCTGCGAACAAATGGCCGCCCAGACCGGCAGTCCGGACCCTTTCCGGCCCCCCGATGTCATCCTGATCCCTGTCGGCGACGGTTGCATCATCGGCGGCATCCATAAGGGACTGCGGGACCTGGCCGCGCTGGGCTGGATAGACCGTATGCCGCGCCTGATCGGCGTCCAGGCCGAGGGCTCATCCCCACTGGTGGATGCCTGGGAGCGGGGGCTGGAGGGCTGGGAAATGGTGCCTGTGGAGGCTCACTCGGTGGCGGATAGCATCGTCGCCGGTCTCCCGCGCGACCGCATCAAAGCGCTGCGGGCGGTTCGGGAAACGGGCGGGGCCTTTCTCCGCGTGAGCGACGAGGAGATTCTGGCCGCCATCCCCGCGCTGGCCCGGGGATGTGGAGTCTTCGCCGAGCCGGCGGCCGCGGCCGCCTACGCCGGTCTGGTCAAAGCGGTGGGAAGGGGACTGGTGGGGGCGGACGAGCAGGTCGTCGTCCTGGCCACCGGCTCCGGCCTGAAGGACGTCGCCAGTGTAATGAAGGCGACGGGCCAGCCCCTCACCGTCGCCCCCGACCTGAACGACGTCCGACGGGCACTGGGACAGGAGGGATACCGATGAAACGGGCCATCTACATGGACTACTCCGCCACCACCCCTGTGGATCCTCGGGTGGTGGAGGCTATGGCTCCCTACTGGAGCGACGTCTTCGGCAACACCTCGTCCGTCCACGCCTGGGGGCAGGCCGCGGCGACGGCGCTGGAGGGGGCGCGGGAACGGGTGGCCCGAATCCTGGGGTGCCGCCCGTCGGAGATTGTCTTCACCGCGTCGGGGACGGAGGCGGACAATCTGGCCCTGCGGGGCGTCGCCTGGGCGGCCCGCCGGAGCGGCCGCGGCAACCACATCATCACCACGCCGATAGAGCACCACGCGGTGGAAGCCACCGTGGAGCAACTCCACCGCCTCTTCGGTTTTGAGGTGACCATCGTCCCGGTGGACGGGCACGGGCTGGTAGACCCGGAAGAGGTCCGGCGGGCCATCCGGCCCGACACCATCCTGGTCAGCGTGATGACCGCCAGCAACGAGGTGGGCACCGTCCAGCCCATTCCGGAAATCGCCGCCGTCTGCCGGGAGCACGGCATCCCCTTCCACACCGACGCGGTTCAGGCCGCCGGGCGGATGCCGCTGAACGTGGAGGAACTGGGGGTGGACCTGCTGGCCCTCTCGGCCCACAAGTTCTACGGCCCCAAAGGGGTGGGGCTTCTCTACGTCCGGCGGGGGCTGGCGCTGGTGCCCGCCATCACCGGCGGGGGGCACGAGGGGGGCCGCCGTCCGGGGACGGTCAACGTGGCGGGCATCGTCGGCATGGCGACCGCGCTGGAACTGGCGGAGGCGGCGCGGGAGCAGGAGACGGCCCGCCTGGCCCGCCTGCGGGACCGCCTGATAGAGGGCGT
>JAPYWT010000300.1 GCA_028276215.1 Thermoflexus sp.
CGTTCGGCGAAAGATTGGACGGAAGACATGGCGTGAAGGCGTGAAACGTGAAACGTAAAACGTAAAAAAGGGGACGGCCTGCCTGCAGACCGCCCCCCTTTTCGGCAATCCTCAGGTTACTGCGTCCCCCGCAGGCGCGGGTCCAGCGCGTCCCGCAGACCGTCTCCCAGGAAGTTGAAGGCAAACATCGTGATGGAAAGAGCCAGCGCCGGGAGGATGGCCTGCGGCGGGTAGGTGCGGATGGCCTGGCTCCCCTCGGAAATCATAGAGCCCCAACTGGGGGTCGGCGGGTTGACGCCCAGACCGATGAAACTCAGGAACGCCTCGGTGGTGATGTAGCCGGGGATGGCCAGCGTGACAGTGATGACCAGGGGGCCCAGGATGTTGGGCATGATGTGGCGGAAGATGATGCGCAGGTGGCTGGCACCCACCGCTCGCGCGGCCAGCACGAAATCCTGCTCCCGGACGGAGAGGACCTGCCCCCGGGCCAGCCGGGCCGTGCCCATCCATGCCGTCAGGCCAATGCCAATGAAGATGAAGAGCATCCCACCGAAGCGCTCGTCAATCTTGTTCATCGTATACGCGAAGGTTCCGGGCTCGCTCTGGGCAAACGTGGACCGGAAGAAGGCCATCATCAGGATGATCAGCAGCAGGCTGGGGAAGGCGTACATCAGGTCCACGAAGCGCATCATAATGTTGTCCACCCACCGGCTGAAATAGCCCGAAACAAGCCCGTAGATCGTTCCCACCACCAGTGCGATGAGAGGCCCCACAAATGCGACCGAAAGGGAAATCTGCGTACCATAAATCAGGCGGCTCAGCATATCGCGCCCCACATAGTCAGCCCCCAACAGGAATTTATCGGAGATGACCGCGTAGGGCTTCATCATCGGGAAAATGCTTAACATCCATGCGGGAATTGCGTTGGCCGCGGGGCGGTCCTGCACATCGTACGGATAGGGCGCGATGTATTTGGCGAAAATCGCGGTCAGGGTCAGCAGGAGAACCAGCACTCCTCCCAGGATGGCCGCTTTGTTGCGGGACAGACGATACAGGGCGTCGGCCCAGAGACTGGCTGTCTTGCGCCGCTGGGGGAGAGCGGTCCGCAACGCTTCTACACGACTGGATTCAGACATACTTTCCTCCTGCTCACTATTCATACCGGATGCGCGGGTCCAGCCAGGCGTACGTGATATCCACTACCAGATTGGCCAGAACCAGGAAAATCGCGTACAGCAGGATGGTGCCCATAATGACCGGGTAATCCCGGTTGGTGACGCTGACGATGAAATACTTGCCCAGACCCGGGATGCCGAAAATCTGCTCGGTGACAAAGGTACCGGTCACCACAGCGGCGAACATCGGGCCCAGCACGGTGACGACCGGGATGAGGGAGTTGCGCAGCGCATGCCGCAGGACAACTATCCGTTCCGGCAGACCTTTGGCCCGGGCTGTGCGGATGTAGTCTTCCCGGATGACCTGGAGCAGACTGGCGCGGGTCAGACGGGCGATGATGGCCGATTGCCCCAGGCCCAGTGCGAAGGCCGGCATAATCACGTAGCGCCAGAAGTTCCAGGAAAGGTCTCTGGGGATGAAGAAAAGGATGTACGGCGGCTTGGCCCCCCAGCCGGTGGGGGGAAGCCACTTGAGCATCACGCCGAAAATCCAGACCAGGATGGGCCCCAGCGCGATCACGGGCACCGAGACGCCGAAGATGGCGACGCTCATCCCGAGATAGTCCCAGATGGTGTTCTGCTTCAGCCCGGCGATGATGCCCATAGGGATGCCGATCAGCACAGCGATCGTGAGCGCTGCAACGCCGAGTTGGAAAGAGACCGGGAGTTGTTCCCGGATGATGTCGTTGACCGTTCGGCTCCGAGAACTGTAAGAGGGGCCGAGGTTCATCCAACGGAAGTAATACCCGTTCCAGAGTTTGACGTTGAACAGATATTCTTCCAGAATGGGTGTGGGCTGGCGGGCCGTGATCCGGGGGATTAGCACGTCGTTTAGATATCGCAGGTACTGTTTTCCGAAGGGTTCGTCAAGATGGTAGCGCGCTTCCAGGTTCTTCAGGATTTCCGGTGGAAGGCTCTTTTCCCTGTCAAACGGCCCTCCGGGCACTGCCCGGGTCAACGCAAATGTCACAAAGGAGAGAACCAACAATACCAGCAATGTCCACAGAAAACGACGAGCAATATAGCGACCCATAAAGATTCCTCCGGAGAAGTGGGCAGGGCCCATACGGGCCCTGCCCAGATTGGCCGTCAGGGTACACTACGGCTGCAGGCTCCACTTCTCCAGCATCTCATGGCCGTGCTGGGAGAAGGTGCGGTTCACATACGGCTTGGTGCAGGTGACGCGGGTGTACCAGTAGATGGGGGCCATGGCCGCATCCTCCCAGACCAGGATCTGCTCGGCCTGGGCATAGAGGTCCATCCGCTTGACGGGGTCCATCTCCCGCGCCGCCTTGACGACCAGTTCCTCAAACACGGGGTTCTCCCAGTTGATGCCGCCACCTTCTGCCGGATTGGCGGAGCCGCCCTTGGCGAAGACCTCCCGCGTCCAGTTGTTGGCGTCGGGGTAGTCCATGCACCAGCCCAGGCGCCAGATGTGCGGAGCATCGGCGGTGCGGATGGTCTTCAGGTAGACCTTCCATTCCTGGTTGGTGACGGTTACCTGGATGCCCAGGGTCTCCTTCCACATCGCGGAGATGGCTTCGGCGATCTTCCGGTGACCCTCGGACGTGTTGAACATGAGGATGATCTCGGGGATCTGGCTCACGTCCGTGTAGCCCATCTCGTCCATGTAGGCCTTCAGTTCAGCCTTGGCCTTCTCCGGGTCGTATTTGACGCCCAGGTCGGGGTACTTCTCCGGAGTCGGGCATCCGGCCATACCGGGGCGGCAGAACCACTGGGCAGGCTGCTGACCGCCTTTGAGGACGTTGTCAATCAGTCCCTGGCGGTCAATGGCCAGCGAGAGAGCCCGGCGCAGATGGACGTTGTCCACCGGCGGCTTCTTGGTGTTGAAGCCGTAGTAGTAGGTGCAGGCCATCGGCGCGATCGTCAGTTCTTTGGAGAGAACCGGATCCGCTTTCACCCGGTCAATATCCGGCAGCGGCACACCCGCCACATCCAGGTTGCCCGCCTCGTACTCGGCGAAGGCCGGGGACGCATCCAGCATCGTGAACTTAATCTCATCAATGCTGGCCTGCGGGACGTTCGGGGTGCCGGGCCAGAACGGGTTCTTCACCAGGACCAGGTAGGAGTCATGCACCCACTCCTTCAGCGCGTAGGGGCCGTAGGACTGGTTGAAGCCCGGCTCGGTCCAGCGGTCGCCCTTTTCCTCAATGATCCACTTGGGCTGGGCATGGGCCACCCACATCCCGATGATGTTCAGGTTGTAGGCCGCCGGCTCGTTGAAGGTGACCTGGAGGGTGTAGTCATCCAGCGCCTTGGCGCCCACACCATCAAACAGCGCCTGCTTCTCCTCGTCGCTCAGCGCGCTCAGGTCCGCCGAGTTCAGTTCACCGCAGCCCTTCAGGGCAAAGGCCAGAACGTAGGCGTAGTCTGAGGCCGTCTCCGGATTGCAGGTCCGCTTGATGCCGTACTCAAAGTCGTGGGCGGTCACCATACGGGTGTTGCCATTTTCATCCAGGACCTGCTCCACCTCCTGACCGTTCCAGCGCACCCAGGGGACGCCCTGCATGATCTTGAAGGTGTAGACCGTCCCGTCCGGGGATATCTCCCAACTCTCAGCCATGCCCGGCTTGATCTCCAGGGTTACCTCGTCCAGGCGGGTCAGACCCACCGTCAGTTCGTCTACGATCTGAACGGACGATGTATCCGTTGAGAGAGCCGGGTCAATGGTCGGAACGTCCCCGGGGCCCAGGTTCAGCCGCAGAATGTTGGGGCGCGTCGGCGGCACGGGGGTCGCCGTCACCACAATCTGCTCGGTCTTGCCGGGGACGGTCACCACCACGGTCTGCACCTGGGGCTTGCAGGAGGTGACCACCAGCGCGGCCAGCACGGCCACAATGGCCACGAGAGACCACTTCTTGGACATCTTCCTCCTCCTTAATCTTGGAATGTGAATGATTGGGATGGAACTGTAATGGGATGGTTGGGAACGGTTCCTCGCCTCACCGATAGGCACCACCTCCTT
>JAPYWT010000354.1 GCA_028276215.1 Thermoflexus sp.
GCCACCGAGGACCCCCGCTTCCCGCCCCTGACGCGGGAGGAACTGGAGCGGGTCCGGTTGGAGATTTCCGTCCTCTCCCCCTTCCGTCGCCTGACCGACCCGGCGCAGGTGGAGGTGGGCACGCACGGCCTGCTCATCATCAAGGGAGGCCAGCAGGGGCTGCTGCTCCCGCAGGTGGCGGTGGAGGAGGGGTGGGACCGGGAGGCGTTTCTGGAGGGACTGTGCCGCAAGGCCGGCCTTCCCGCCGGTTGCTGGCGGGAGGATGCCACCCTCTACGCCTTCACCGCGGTGGTTTTCGGGGAATAGGGGGGAAGAGGTAACTACCTACCCGATTGGCCTGCCGCTATGCGCTGATTGGAAATCAGCCTTCCTGGGCACGCTGTGCCGGGCGTCGGCCTGCGCCGACGCCCCTGGTCGGCGAAGGCATGCCCCTGTAGCGCAGGCCGCCAGGCCTGTATTCGCAGGCTAAAGCCTACGCTACATTATCTGCAAACGATTCAGGGTAGGTAATTACCGGCACGCAGGTAATTGCGTTTGGGCGCAGATTTGCCTGTTTCGCCAGTCAGTGCTAAAATCGTAATGCGAGACAAGAACTGGCGGAACGAACACGTATGGTGAACAACCTGCGCCATAAAGGGTGTTTCTGGTTGTGCCAGTTCCTGTTGGGGTACCGGATGATGCGGTTGCCCCTTTCTCAACGGCTACCAGGCGCCGGGTGACCAGGGCTACCCGGCGCTTATTTTTTTATCAGCCCCCATCCCATCTCAGGAGGTGAGCCAATGAACTTCAACTTCAGTCTGGACCGGGAGATTCCGGTGTTGGACTGGACTCCATATCTGGCCAGTCGGGCCCGGACGATGAAGAGTTCGGCCATCCGGGAACTGCTGAAACTGACCGAGCAGCCGGACGTCATCTCCTTCGCCGGAGGGCTGCCAGCGCCGGAGTTCTTCCCCCTGCGGGAGATTGAGGAGGCGTGCCGCTACGTGGTCCAGAATGAGGGGGCCCGCGCGCTCCAGTACAGCAGTACGGAGGGGTACCTCCCCCTGCGGGAATGGCTGGCGACCAATATGCACAAGTACGGCGTCCCCGCCGTCCCCAACAATGTCCTCATCACCGCCGGGTCCCAGCAGGGGCTGGACCTCATTGGGAAGGTGTTCATAGAACCGGGGGACTATGTTATCACCGAACGGCCCACCTATCTGGGCGCCATCCAGGCCTGGAACGCGTACGGCGCCCGGTACCGCACCGTCTCCCTGGACGATGCGGGTATGGTGGTGGACGAAATAGAGGAGGCGTACCGGGATGTGGTGAAGGAAACGGGGCGCCCGCCCAAGTTCATCTACGTCCTCCCCAACTTCCACAACCCGGCGGGCGTCACCCTCTCCCTGGAACGGCGGGAGAAACTGGCGGAAATCGCCACGCGCCTCAATCTCCCCATCGTGGAGGACGACCCCTACGGTCAGTTGCGCTTTGAAGGGGAGGACCTGCCCCCCATCTGCACCTTCGTCCCGGAGCGCACCATCTACATGAGCACGTTCTCCAAGACCCTCACGCCGGGGCTGCGCCTGGGCTGGATTGTCTGTCCGGAGGTGCTGATGCGGCAGTTCGTCATGGCCAAACAGGGCTCCGACCTCCACACCGGCACCTTCGTCCAGTACATCGCCAACGACATCTGCCAGCGGGGTTTCCTCAAGCCGCACACGCAGCGCCTGCGGCGGGTCTACAAAGAGCGGCGGGACACGATGCTGGACGCGCTGGCGGAGTTCTGGCCCGAGGGGTGCTCGTGGACCCGTCCCCAGGGCGGGCTCTTCCTCTGGGCACGGGTGCCGGATTCCATCCACACCACGGAGTTCCTGCGCCGCGCGCTGGAGGAGAAAGTGGCCTACGTCCCCGGGGAGAACTTCTACCCCAACGGCGACGGGGGCTTCAACGCCATGCGGCTGAACTTCTCCTTCTGCCCCCCGGAGACCATCGTAGAGGGCATCCGGCGGCTGGGCGTGGCGCTGAAGAAAGCCCTGGCGTAAAAAAGTTGTAACTGTTCAGCCTCACCCCTCCCCCAGCGGCTTCGCCGCTGCCGCCACAGGCCTCGGCCCGAAGGGCCTTCGGCCCGAGGGCGGCGGGGGTGGGGTGAGGAAGCCTGAATAGTTACAAAAGTTTTTGTGGCGGCGGCTTCGCCGCCGCCACAAAAACCATATTCGCAGTGAGGAGAGGATGTTCTGGAAAGCGTTTCTCTCTACCTTCGGCCTGCTGGTGCTGGCGGAACTGGGGGATAAAACCCAACTGGCCGTCATCGCGCAGGTGTGTAAGTTCAACCGGCCGTGGGCCGTTTTCCTGGGAGCGACCCTGGCCCTGGCTATCGTGACCGCACTGGGTGTGGTGGTCGGGCAGGCCCTCACGACCATCGTCCCGGAGGCCATCCTGCGCAAAGTGGCCGCAGCCGCTTTCGTGGTCATGGGCGTTTTGATGTGGGTGGGAGTATTGTAGGACAACTGCTCGCAGTTGTCCTACAAAGCGGCCAGGCCCGACGAAATTGGGACACCCCCCCACCCCCGGCAGGCTTCGCCGCCAGGGGCGGGGTGAGGAGACCTGAAGAATTCCGTCAAAACACGCAACTACCTGCCAGAGGCCCCCTGGACAAGCATCATAAAAGACGCCAGCACAGGCATGCCCCGGTAGCACAGGCCGCCAGGCCTGTACGCAGGCTGACAGCCTGCGCCACGTTGTCTGCAAACCAACCGGGGAGGTATTTACCCAAACACCCTATGGAACCGAACGAGCATCCATCCTGCCGCGCGCTGGGCATAGACATCGGCGCAGCGACGGCCAAAATCGTGGCCGTGGACCGGGAGGGCCGCATGCTCTGGCACCACCTGGAACCGACGGAGGTCCGGGTGGAGGAGCAGGTGGACCGATTCCTGGCTCTGGCGCGGGAAGCCGTCGGCCCGCTGGAGGGCCTGCCCCTCGTCGCCACCGGGTACGGGCGCGGGCTGGTCCGGCAGGCCACCCGCCGGATCACCGAAATCACATGCCACGCCCGCGGGGTCTTCCGGGAACTGGGCCACGGCGGGACCCTGGTGGACATCGGCGGGCAGGATAGCAAAGTCATCGCCATCGGCCCCCGGGGGGAGGTGCTGGACTTCGTGATGAACGACAAGTGCGCCGCCGGGACCGGCCGGTTCCTGGAGAACACCGCCCACCGGCTGGGGGTCCCGCTGGAGCGTATGGGGGAAGAGGCACTGGCAACGACCGATGAGGTCTCCATTTCCAGCACCTGCACCGTCTTCGCCGAGTCGGAGGTGGTCTCCCTCATCGCCCACGGGGTGGAGGTCGGGCCCATCCTGCGGGGGCTCCACCGCGCGCTGGTCCGCCGGGTCGTGGCGATGATCCGCACCGTGGGGCTCCGGCCCCCGCTGATGCTCTCCGGCGGCGTCGTCCGCAACCCCGCCGTCCGCCAGATGCTGGAGGAGGAGACGGGGGAACGGGTGGTCCTGCCCCGCCATCCCCAACTCATGGGCGCCTACGGCGCCGCCCTGCTGGCGCTGGAGAACGGGTAGCGCGTTTTTCCTCACACAAAGACACAAAGGCACAAAGATCGTGTCTTTGTGTCTTTGTGTGAGAATCATCCC
>JAPYWT010000007.1 GCA_028276215.1 Thermoflexus sp.
CGAAACGAGTCAAATACCGCAAACAGATGCGCGGACGGATGAAGGGCCGCGAGAGCCGGGGTACCGAAGTCGCTTTCGGTGAGTACGGCCTGCAGGCGCTGGAGCCGGCCTGGATCACCAGCCGTCAGATTGAGGCCGCGCGGCGGGCCATCGTCCGCTTCGTCCGTCGGCGCGGAAAGTACTGGATTCGGATTTTCCCGGATAAGCCGGTCACGGCCAAGCCCGCCGAGACCCGCATGGGGAAGGGCAAGGGCGCCGTGGACCACTGGGTGGCTGTGGTCCGGCCCGGCCGCATCCTCTTTGAACTGGCCGGTCTGCCCGAGGACCAGGCCCGGGAAGCGATGCGGCTGGCGGCCAACAAACTGCCCATCAAATGCCAGTTTGTGACCCGAGAAAAGGTGGTGGGAGAGTAGCATGCGAGCCAGAGAACTCCGTTTGTTGACGGATGCAGAATTGCGCGCTCGTCTGGAAGAGGCGTATCGGGAACTGTTCGTCCTGCGGCAGAATTGGTTCATGAACCGTCTGCAGGATAATAACCGCATCACGGCCACGAAGCGGGATATTGCCCGCATCAAGACCATCCTGCGGGAGCGGGAGTTGGCCCGGATGATGCAGGAGGCAGGAGGCACGCGATGAGGGAACGGCGAAAGCGACTGGTCGGGCGCGTCGTCAGCGATAAGATGCAGAAGACGGTGGTGGTGCAGGTGGAGCGGACCCGCCGTCACCCTCTCTACGGCAAAGTGGTGCGGGTGCGGAAAAAGTACTACGCGCACGATGAGGAGAACTCCTGCCGCACGGGCGACCTGGTGCGGATTGTGGAATCCCGGCCCCTCAGCCGCCTGAAGCGGTGGGTGGTGGAGGAGATTCTGGAGCGGTCCGAGCGTCCCGAGGAGGTGGTCGCATGATTCAGCAGGAGACCATTCTGACGGTGGCGGACAACACGGGAGCGAAAGAGTTGCTCTGTATCCGCGTCATGGGTGGCTCCAAGCGGCGGTACGGGTACGTCGGGGATGTCATCGTGGCAACGGTCAAGCAGGCCACCCCCAACGCGTCGGTGAAGAAGGGGGACGTGGTCAAGGCGGTCATCGTCCGCACGGCCAAAGAGTACCGGCGCCCCGACGGCTCCACCATCCGCTTTGACGACAACGCGGCGGTCTTGCTGGACGCGACCGGTGTCAACCCGCGCGGCACCCGCATTTTCGGGCCCGTCGCCCGGGAATTGCGGGATAAGGGATTCATGAAAATCATTTCCCTGGCACCAGAGGTGCTGTGATTCTGCGCAACGCAATCCGCGATAAGCGATTAGCGATCCGTGAGGTGAAGAATGGGCATTCGGGTGAAGAAGGGAGATACGGTAGAAGTCATCGCCGGGGAGGACCGGGGGAAGCGCGGGGAGGTCCGGCAGGTGCTTCCGAAGGAGAACCGGGTGGTGGTCTCCGGGGTGAATCTGGTCACCAAGCATCAGCGACCCATCCGCGCGGGCCGGGGACAGATTCAGCCGGGGCGAATCCAGTTTGAGGCGCCGATCCATCTCTCCAATGTGATGCCGGTCTGTCCGCACTGCAAGGAGGCCACGCGGGTGAGTTTCGTGCGCCAGGAGGACGGGCGCAAAGTGCGGGTTTGCAAACGGTGCGGCCAGTCCTTCTGATTGAATCTGCCAACTTGAATTTGCCATCTTAAAGGGTGAGTCCAATGCAGCGGTTGCAAGCATTGTATCGGGAACAGGTTCGGCCGACCCTCATGCGGGAGTTCGGTTACCGCAACATCATGGAAGTTCCACGTCTGCAGAAAATCGTCATCAACATCGGCATGGGGGAGGCGCTGGACAATCCGAAGGCGCTGGATTTTGCCGTTCAGGACCTGGCGACCATTACCGGTCAGCGGCCTGTGATCACCAAGGCGCGCAAGTCCGTTGCCAGTTTCAAGTTGCGGGCCGGGCGGGCGATTGGCGTGAAGGTGACGCTGCGGGGAGAGCGGATGTGGGCATTCCTGGACCGGCTCTGTAACGTGGCGCTGCCGCGCCAGCGGGACTTTCGCGGCGTTTCTCCTTCCGCTTTTGACGGTCGGGGCAACTATACGCTGGGGCTGCGCGAGCAGTTGATTTTCCCGGAGATCAACTACGACAAGATTGACAAGATTCGCGGCATGGAGATCACCATTGTGACCACCGCGAAGACGGACGAGGAGGCCCGGCGGCTGCTGGAACTGCTGGGGATGCCGTTCCGGCGGCGATAAGGAGCAGCCTGATGTAGAATGGATAAAAGATTGACGTTCCATTATGACCGGGAAGCGGATATTTTGTATATCAATATGGTCCCGCACTACCCGGCGCAGGAGTCGGAAGAAATGGGTGATGAAATCATCGCCCGTTTCAATCCTGAGACCGGTCAGATAGAAAGTCTGGAAGTGTTGTTTTTCACCGCCCGCCTTTTGAGAGGGGAATGATGCTCCTTTCCAGTGATCGCGGACCTGCAGATCGCGGTGTCGCCGGAAATGAAGGCTGAAGCGAAAGCAGACCTGACAGGTTAAACAAAAATGACGGATGTTTACATTTTGACGTCCGAAGAGCAGATAGTGCGGGAAATTCGGGAGACTCCCCGAGAGTATTGGCCGAATTTACTGCAATTGATCCGCCTGTTCCGGGAGAGCGTGACGCTAAAACCTGCGGCAGAGAGTTTCCGCCAGGGCTGGCGGGAAGCATTGGCGGGACAAACCTTTCCGATCTCCGAACTTTGGGAAGGGATTGATGCCGAGTGAGTTCTCTCGGGTACAGGTGGAATTCACGCCGGAGTTCAAGCGTAACCTGCGCGCTTTGTCCAAGAAGTATCGCCATATTCGGTCAGACGTTCAACCGGTGTTGGAACAGCTTCAAGCAGGGGAGTTTGTGGGCGATCAGATTCCGGGTACACGTTACACCGTTTTCAAGGTGCGTGTGAGGAACAGGGATATTCGGAAGGGGAAAAGTGCTGGGTATCGGTTGATCTACCAGGTGAAATCTCCAAGATCGGTGGTTCTGGTGACTATCTACTCCAAACTTGATCAAGCGGACATCTCTGCGGAGCAAATTCGGCGAATCCTGGCCGAGTTTGAGGAGTGATTAGACGAACCAGCGGGTGTCAGTCCGTAAATTCGTTTACCATCTCTGTTGGAGCAAGTACGCGTATGGCAAGAAAATGCATGCCTTATCGGGAAATGCGACGGAAGTATAAGGTGCAGGTGCGGAATCGCTGCCAGCGCTGTGGCCGCCCGCGCGGCTACTATCGCCGCTTTGGCCTCTGCCGCATCTGCCTGCGGGAACTGGCCCTGGAGGGGCTGATACCCGGGCTGACCAAGTCCAGTTGGTGAGGGTGACGGACCGATGACGGTGACAGATCCGATTGCCGATATGTTGACCCGTATGCGCAATGCGATCGCGGTGGGGCATCCCACCGTGGAGATGCCCTCTTCCAAAATGAAGGTCGCCATTGCCCGCATTCTGAAGGAAGAGGGGTATATTGAGGACTACCGGGTGGTAGAATCTCCGGAGCAGCCTCGCTACCGCCTGGTGATTCGCTTGAAGTACATTGGGGAGCGGCGGAAGCGGCGGTCCGTCATCCAGGGACTGCAACGGGTCAGCAAGCCCGGCCGCCGGATTTACACCCGGGCGTCGGAAATCCCCTGGGTGAAGAGCGGCATGGGCATTGCCATCCTCTCCACCCCCAAGGGAATCCTCACCGGCGAGCAGGCCCGACGGCTGCGGGTGGGCGGCGAGGTCATCTGCTACGTGTGGTAGGGAGGACAGGATGTCGCGAATCGGTCGGATGCCAATTCCCTTGCCCCCTGGGGTGAAGGTGGAAATTCAGGGCAGCCAGGTCACTGTGAGCGGCCCGAAGGGGACGTTGACGCGCACGTTTGACCCGGCGATGCAGATTGTGAAAGAAGATAACACCCTGCGGGTCTATCGGCCTACGGACAGCCGACAGCATCGGGCGCTGCACGGGCTGACCCGTGCCCTGCTGGCGAACATGGTGCAGGGAGTCTTCCAGGGGTACCAGAAGCAACTGGAGATTCGTGGGGTGGGGTACCGCGCCGAGCGCCAGCCCGACGGGACGCTGGTGATGCACCTGGGCTTCTCCCATCCGGTCCGCGTTCGGCCGCCGGAGGGCATCACCTTTGATGTGGACCCGAAAACCGGCGTCATCACCGTCCGGGGCGCGGATAAGGAGACGGTGGGACGGATTGCCGCCGAAATCCGCGCCTGGCGCCCGGCCGACCCGTACCTGGGTAAAGGGCTCCGCTACCTGGGCGAGCAGATTCGCCAGAAGGCTGGCAAGGCCGGTAAGGGTAAGGGCAAGGGCAAGGGGAAGAAGTAGGGAGTAGGAAGTAGGGAGTAAGGAGTAGGGAGTAAGGAGTAGGGATTATGGTGGAAAAGGATCGCCGGTTGGGACGACTGCGCCGACGTATGCACGTGCGCAAGAAGGTGTTCGGCACGCCCGAGCGCCCGCGCCTGAACGTTTTCCGCAGTTTGCGGCACATTTATGCCCAGGTCATTGATGACACGGTGGGGCATACGCTGGTCTCCGCCTCCACGCTGGACCCGGAGGTTCGCCAGCAGATTGCGGGGCTGAAGAAGACGGAGCAGGCCCGGATCGTGGGGAAGGTCCTGGCGGCCCGTGCGCTGGCCCGAGGGGTGACGAAGGTGGCCTTTGACCGGGCGGGGTACAAGTACCACGGTCGGGTGAAGGCCCTGGCCGACGGTGCCCGCGAGGGGGGGCTGGACTTCTAAACGTTGCGGAATACGGAGTACGGAGGGCAAACGAATGGACCTGGATCAGGAATTTGAACTGGAGCCTACCGCTCCGGTGGAAATGGATGAGCGGGTCGTGGAGATCAAACGGGTCGCCAAAGTCATCAAGGGCGGGCGCCGGTTCGCTTTCCGGGTGACCGCTGTGGTCGGCGACCACAACGGCCGCGTCGGTATCGGTGTGGGCAAGGCCCGTGCGGTGCCAGATGCCATCCGCAAGGCCACAGAACGGGCCCGGGCGTCTATGATTTCGGTCCCCCTGGTCGGGCGGACCATTCCGCACGATGCCATCGGGGAGTGCAGCGGTGCCCGGGTGCTGATCAAGCCCGCCTCGCCGGGTACCGGCGTCATCGCTGGCGGCGGGGTGCGCGCGGTGCTGGAAGCGGCAGGCGTCCACGACGTATTGACCAAGTCCATGGGCAGTTCCAGCATGCTGAATGTGGTGAAGGCGACCATGGAGGCCCTGAAGCAATTGCGTTCCTACGAGGAACTGGCCCGGGAGCGGGGCCTGCCGGAGACCCGGGTGATGCCCTTCTGGATGCGGGGGCGGTAGGGTTGGTGTTGGTAGGGTGGTAGATTGGTATCTGGTAAATTGGCAGGCAGGGGAGCCAACTATGGAAAAGCGAAAGGTTCTGCGTATCACCCTGGTTCGCAGTCCCATCGGGTACTCCAGGGACCAGAAGGCGACGGTTCGGGCGCTGGGCCTGCGCCGTCTCCATCAAACCGTGGAGAAGGCCGATACGCCAGCGATTCGGGGTATGGTGGCCAAGGTCCAGCACATGCTGAAAGTGGAAGAGGTTGAGGCATGAAACTGCACGAGTTGCAACCGGCTGAGGGCTCCAAAAAGCGCCGCAAGCGGAAGGGCATCGGCATCGCGGCCGGTCAGGGGAAGACCGGCGGTCGCGGGACGAAGGGGCAGAGGGCTCGCAGCGGGGGGAGCATCCCGCCGTACTTTGAGGGCGGGCAGTTGCCCCTGGTCCGCAAACTCCCCTTCGCGCGGGGCGTCGGTTTCCGGGACCCCTGGCGGGTCCGCTTCACGCCCGTCAACGTGGACCGGCTGAGCCGGTTCGCGCCGGGGAGCGTGGTGACGCCGCAGGAACTGGCGGAGGCGGGCCTGATTCGGGATGCCGATGAATGGGTGGTCATTCTGGGGCGCGGCGAGTTGAACGTCCCGCTGACGGTGAAGGCCCACCGCTTCTCTGCCAGTGCGCGGGCCAAGATTGAGGCCGCTGGCGGCACCATAGAGGAGTTGCCCTGGGAGCGGGGCGGCTACCGGACCCGGTAAGGATGAAGCCGATTTTGATGGGGTAGCGATGAAGGTGACATATGATCCTGAGGTAGACGCTCTGTACATTCGTTTCCTGGAAACCACGGTCACCACGATGCATCTGGCAGAGGGAATCGCGGCCGACTACGATGCAGAGGGCCGTCTGGCGGGGATTGAAATTCTGGATGCTCTGAAGCGATTCGGGCGTGATGATGTCATGCGCCAGATCATTCTGGAAAATGTGGCTCTGATGCCGGTTCGCCGGGATGTGCCGGAAGAAATACCCGTATAAGGAGTGCTATGATCCAGGCCGTACGTGATGCCCTGAGGCTTCCTGACCTGCGGCGGCGGTTGTTCTACACGCTGCTGATTCTGGTCATCTTCCGCGCGGCTTCTCACGTGCCGGTCCCGGGGATTGACCGGGAGGCTCTGCGCAGCCTGACCGGCGGAGCGGCCCAGTTGGTGAACATTCTGGACCTGCTCTCCGGCGGGGCGGTGGCGGAGTACTCGGTGCTGGCCAACGGGGTCTATCCGTACATCAACGCGTCCATCATCATCCAGTTGCTGATCCCGGTCATCCCGGCGCTGAAGCGGCTGGCGGAAGAGGAGGGGGAGGCCGGGCGGCGGAAACTGAACCAGTGGACCTACTACCTGACCATTCCGCTGGGGATGTTGCAGGCCTGGGGGCAGGCACAGTTGTTCAACGCCGCCGCGGCCCGTCCGGTCCTGCCCAACTTTGGCTTTGACCAGCCCGCGCACGTCCTGCCCACCATCTCGGTGCTCATCGCGATGACGGCGGGTACGATGTTCGCCATCTGGCTGGGGGAGTTGATCTCGGAGCAGGGCATCGGCAACGGCCTGTCGCTGATCATCTTTGGCGGCATCGTCGCCCGGACACCCGCCAACGTGGCGCGGATTTACACCAGCGACGGCTTCCTGGGTCTGCTGTTCTTCCTGATCATCACCGCGCTGGTGGTTTTCGTCATCGTCTACGTCCAGGAGGGGGAGCGGCGCATCCCCGTCCAGTACGGCAAGCGGGTACGGGGCCGGCGGATGTACGGCGGCGGCAGCACGTACATCCCGCTGCGGGTCAATATGGCGGGCATGATCCCGCTGATCTTTGCCCAGTCCATTCTTACTTTCCCGGCGGTCATTGCCCAGTTTTTCGCCAATTCGTCTAACCCGAATGTGGCGAGAGCGGCGGCGGATATTATGAACTTCTTCAGCGGGCACACGGTGGAATGGTACACCACTCTCTTCTACGCAGTGCTCTACTTTGCCGCCGTCGTCGGGTTCACGTACTTTTACACCTTCGTCCTGGTGGAGCAGCAGAACCTGCCGGAGAACCTGCAGAAGTACGGCGGGTTTATCCCGGGTATCCGTCCCGGAAAGCAGACGGCGGACTACATCAACGGCATCTACAAGCGCATCACCCTGTTCGGCGCGCTGTTCCTGGGCGGTGTGGCCGTTCTGCCTTTCATCGTCCAGTTGCTGATGAACACGAGGGTGCTGCTCATCACCTCGGCGGGCCTGCTCATCGTTGTCGGCGTTGTGGTGGATACGATGCGGCAACTGGAGGCCCAGTTGCTGATGCGGCACTATGAGGGGTTTATCCGGTAATGCAGCGGGATGAGATTCTGAGAGTTCTGGCTCAATTTCGCGACCGGAGGGCCAAAGAGTTCGGGATCACCCGAATCGGCATCTTTGGCTCCCTGGCCCGAGGCGAAGCCACCGATGCCAGCGACGTGGACGTGGTGGTGGAACTGGAGCGGCCGGATTTGCTGTTGCTGGTGGGCATCAAGCAGGAACTGGAAGAACTCCTGCAGCGGCCTGTGGATGTGGTTCGCTATCGGGAGCGGATGAATCCGTTTCTCAAGAAGCGAATCCTGCGGGATGCCGTTTATGTATGATCAGGAACTGGTACGAGAGATTCTTTTGCAGGTTTTGGAGGCCACCCGAAGGATAGCCCGGCGCTTTGATCCGATCTCGTCTCCTGCAGATTTTGTGAGTTCAGAAGCAGGGCTGGAAAAATAGGGAGCGGGAGAAATGTACAAGTCTCTCAGAATCCGCAATTTTCGGGGGTTTCACGAACTGGTTTTGGACGACTTGGCGCAGATCAACCTGTTCGCTGGAAAGAACAATTCTGGTAAGACTGCATTGCTGGAAGCGTTGCTTTTGCTGCAGGGTGTCTCTCCCAGAGAAGTTATTGCCAGCTTACGACGGGTTGAACGTCAACAGCGGTGGATTGAACGCCCGGGCACCGAAAGAATCAGGTCTTGGTTATCCGTTGAGGAAGTGGGGGAAGAGATTCCTTTACTTTTTCATCAAATGGATTTAGACAAAACTATAGAGATAACTGGTCAAACGCCCAGGTCCGTTAAACGCTCTCTTAGAATTACTGTTCTCAAGGAATGGTCTAAAGAGGAATTAAAAGAGACGCTGGCTCGTTTGCCACGATTTGTTGGAGATCCCGAGGATTTTTTGGGCCAGCCGATAGATCGAATTTTTCTGTTTGACTATCAAGAGGGGGATCAAAACTACAAGTCTCTCATCATCATAAGTAAAGAGCGTTCTATTGCGGTGGAGGGAGGCCCCTCTCCTCTGGATGTGGCTTACCGAGGAGCGCGCATCCTTTTTCTGACACCCAAAATTATTGGAGATTACGGGAATTTGGAAAAGGCTGGTGAGGCAGGTGTCGTATTGCAACTTCTGAGATTTATTGAACCGAGAATAGAGCGGCTGGTTACCATATATGACGACCGCCGCAATGAGCCGATGCTGTACGGAGCGCTGAGAGACTTGCAATATCGTGTGCCCTTGTACGTTATGGGCGATGGTATGATCCGTCTGGTAGATTTGGCCATCCGCCTTGGGAATGCCCGGAATGGCATTTTGCTGATAGACGAATTTGAGAATGGTCTCCATTGGTCTATCCTGCCAACAGTATGGGAGGCTCTGGGAGAAACGGCTCGCCGTTTGAATGTTCAGGTTTTCGCAACCACGCACAGTTATGAATGTATCAAATCGGCTCATGAAGCGTTCTCAAAAAGGGATTCTTATGATTTTCGTCTTTATCGCCTGGAGGAAGTGGAAGGGAACATTCAGGCCGTAGCGTATGACCGCGAAACTCTTGGCATAGCACTGGAAGCAAGGTTGGAGGTACGGTAAATGCCGGAAGTACCGGAGTCTTTGATCTCTCAGCCTGCTGTAGTGCTGGTTGAAGGCGATGAGGACAAAAGGTTTTTCGGCGCTCTGGTCAAGAGATTGAATCTGGACACATTTCAAGTCTTTGCTGTGGGTGGTAAAGCGAAATTTGCAGGCTGGTTGAGAGCGATAAAGAGTTCCCCGGGCTTTGCAACTGTTCGGCATCTGATTGTTATCAGGGATGCAGATGAGGATCCAAAGGCCGCTTTTCAAAGCATCCGGACAGCCCTGATCAACGCAGGCCTGCCCGCGCCTGAGCGTCCATTGGCCAGTACGGGGGATACCCGCCCTGTCGTTACCATAGCGATTCTACCCGGTGGAGACAGGCCAGGAAAATTGGAAGATCTGTGTCTGGAGTCTGTAAATCAAGACCCGGCTTTCTCCTGTTTAGACGAGTACTTTAAATGCCTGGAGTCTTGCTTGCCACCAGAGGAATTTCCTCAAGACCTTTCCAAAGCGAAAGTTCATGCTTTTCTTGCTTCAAGACGTGAGCCAGATTTGCGCCTGGGGGAAGCGGCCGAGAAGGGCTATTGGCCGTTGGATTCGGAGTCTTTTACCAGCATCAAGGAGTTGCTTCGCAAGATTGGAGAGCAGTTGTAGGAAGTGAGATCGTTTATGGGCTGCCGGATTGTGTTGTTGGGGATGCCCGGAGCGGGCAAGGGAACGCAGGCGGAGCAACTGGCGCAGGCGCTGGGCGTCCCGCATGTCGCCAGCGGAGACCTGTTCCGGGAGCATCTGGATAAAGGGACGGAACTGGGCCGCCAGGCGCGGGCCTACATGGAGCGGGGCGACCTGGTGCCCGATGAGGTGACCATCGGTATGGTCGCGGAGCGGATTGCCCGTCCGGATTGCGCCAACGGCTTCATCCTGGACGGCTTCCCGAGGACCGTCGCGCAGGCGGAGGCGCTGGAGCGTCTCCTGAAAGGGAACGGGACAGCGCTGGACGTGGTGGCGTTCATCCGGGTGCGAGAAGAGGTGGCACTGGCCCGCCTGGCAGGCCGCTGGACCTGCCGGAACTGTGGGGCGGTCTACCACACCCTGTTTAACCCGCCCAGGCAGGCAGGGGTATGTGACGCCTGCGGAGGCGAACTCTACCAGCGCCCCGACGAGACCGAAGAGGCCCACCGCCGCCGTCTGCAGGTCTACCAGCAGCAGACGGCGCCATTGGTGGACTACTACCGCCGGGCCGGCCTGCTGGTGGAGATAGACGGCGAGCAGTCCATTGAGGATGTCCAGGCCGACCTGCGGGCGGTCGTGGAGAGTGCTTGCGGCTCGCTCACCGCGGAGAGCGCTGAGCGCCTGTAGTAGAGTCCATCTGCGGTCTCTGCGGTGCGGGCGATGATTCACCTCAAATCGGCAGGTGAGATTGAAAAAATGCGCCGGGCCGGGCGGATTGTCGCCGAGGTCCTGGTGCGGATGCGGGAGTGGGTGGCGCCGGGGGTCACCACCGCAGAACTGAACGAAAAGGCGGAGGAACTGATCCGTCGCCGGGGCGGCATCCCGTCCTTCAAGGGCTATCCGCCGGGCAGTTCGCACCCTTTCCCGGCCGCGATCTGTACGTCCATTAACGAGGAACTGGTCCACGGCATTCCCGGCCCCCGGGTGCTGAAGGAAGGGGACATTATCAGCATAGACGTCGGGGCCATCTACGACGGCTATCACGGCGACGCGGGCATCACCCTGCCGGTGGGGGAGGTGAGCCCGGAGGCCCGGCGTCTGTTGGAGGTGACGGAGGGGGCCCTCTATGCGGGCATCGCCCAGGCCCGGGCCGGGAACCGTGTGGGTGACATCTCCGCCGCCATCCAGACCTTCGTGGAGTCCCAGGGCTACAACGTGGTGCGGGAGTACACCGGTCACGGCATCGGGCGGCAGATGCATGAGCCGCCGCAGATTCCCAACCACGGAGAGCCCGGGCGGGGCCCGCTACTGCGGTCGGGGATGACCGTCGCCATAGAGACGATGGTGCTGGCGGGCGACTACCGGGTGCGGACTCTGCCCGACCACTGGACGGTCGTCTCCGCCGACGGCCAACTGACGGCCTACTTTGAGCACACCGTCCTGATCCGGGACGGAGAGGCGGAGATTCTGACGCCGTGGCATGTTGGGCTCAGGGGTATTGAATGAGTCCCAAGGTCCTTCAAGAAGGAGCGTTGGTTTTCTGGTTTCACAGTTACGATGCCCGTTTTGAGGGACGAGCCAGTGTCCATGTGGGCAAGGGCTCGCAGGATGACCGGAACGACGCAAAAATCTGGCTGGAACCAGAGGTTGAAGTGGCTCATGTCGGACGGACATTGAGACGGGATGAGTTGCGTCGGGCCCTGAAGGTTATTGAGCAAAATCGGCAGTACTTGTTAGAGCAGTGGTATGTCTATAAAGGCAAAGCAGACTGACGAACAGATGCAACTCAAAAGATATAGTGTGCAATACCCGATTTCTGCCTATACATTTCCTCGCGAAGCCCGAATTCACGAGGTGTGGTTTGACGAGGAGTATATGCACATCGCGCTGACAGACGGCCGACTGCTCTCTGTCCCGTTGTGGTGGATTCCAACTTTGTATAATGCCGAGCCTGAGGAGCGAGAGAAGTTTGAAATCAGCCGGGATCGGACAATGATTATCTGGGATCCAGAGAAGTGCGCCATCAACGATGAGATCAGCATTTTTGATTTGCTGGGGCCTGGGGAAGAAGTAGAGGAGGGTCGGTTTATTGCCCAAGAACAGCGACCCCGAAGTGTTGAAGTGAAAGTGCTTTGATGAGGGGAATTTGGTCTTCCAACAACAGAATTTGTGGGAGCAGGAGGATAAAGTGAAAGTTTCACCATCGGTCAAACGGCGCTGTCCCAAGTGCAAAATCATCCGTCGCAAAGGCGTCATTCGGGTCATCTGCGAGAACCCGAAGCACAAACAGCGACAGGGCTGATTCCACGCTTTACGTTTCACGCTTCACGTTTCACGCTTCACGTATCCCATTCGGAGGACGTATGGCTCGTATCGCCGGTGTAGACCTGCCCAGAGATAAACGGGTGGAGATCGGTCTGACCTATATCTACGGTATCGGGCGCAGCCTGAGCAATCAGATTCTGCGCAAGGCTGGCGTGGACCCGGACAAGCGGGTGAAGGACCTCAGCGAGGCCGAGGTGGCCCGCCTGCGCGAGATCATTGACCGCGAGTATAAGGTGGAGGGCGACCTGCGGCGCGAGGTGCAGATGAACATCAAGCGCCTGATAGAAATCGGGTGCTACCGCGGGTTGCGCCACCGGATGAACCTGCCGGTGCGCGGTCAGCGCACACGGACGAACGCGCGCACCAAACGAGGGCCGCGCAAGACCGTCCCCGGTCGTGGCCGTCGCCGCGGCGCCAAGAAGAAGTAAATCACTTCACGTTTCACGTTTCACGTTTTACGTTTCACGTTTTACTTATCACGTTTCCCTTTTCACGGAGTGGACTATGTCTCGTGCTCAAAGACGTCGCAGAGTTACCCAGCGGGTTCGCCGCGCGGTACCGCGCGGGGTGGCTCACATTCACGCCAGTTTCAACAACACCATCATCACCATCACCGACCCTCAGGGGAACGTCATCAACTGGGCCAGCGCGGGGCTGGTGGGCTTCAAGGGCTCCCGCAAGAGCACGCCCTTCGCGGCCCGTCAGGCCGCCCAGCGCGCGGCCAAAGACGCCCTGGATAACGGGGTGACCGAGGTGGATGTGCTGGTCAAGGGGCCGGGCCCGGGGCGGGAAGCGGCCATTCGCTCCCTTCAGGCGTCCGGGTTGAAAATTCGTTCCATCACCGATGTGACGCCGATCCCGCACAACGGTTGCCGGCCCCCCAAGAAGCGCAGGGTGTAAGCGGGATTATGGAGTAAGGATTAAGGAGTAGGGGGAAAAGGTATGGCCAGATACACAGGCCCGGTTTGTCGGTTGTGTCGTCGGGAAGGACAGAAGTTGTTCCTGAAAGGCGCGCGCTGCACGTCGCCCAAATGTGCTCTGGAGCGCCGGGATTATCCGCCCGGACAGCACGGGCAGGTCGCCCGCTTCCGGCGGGGCCAGCCCACGGACTACTTCCGCCAGTTGCGGGAAAAGCAGAAGGTCAAGCGGGTCTACGGCATCCTGGAGCGGCAGTTCCGCCGGTACTTCCGGGAGGCGTTGCGGACGCCCGGCCTGACCGGTGAGAACCTGCTCATCCTGCTGGAGCGCCGACTGGACAACGTGGTCTACCGGCTGGGCTTCGCCGACTCGCGCGCTCAGGCCCGCCAACTGGTCCAGCACGGGCATTTCACCGTCAATGGCCGGCGGGTCACCATCCCGTCCTACCTGGTCCGGCCCGGTGACCAGATCGCGGTGCGGGAGGGGAGTCGGAGGCGACCGTACTTCCAGGAGCGCGCCGAAATGCTGGACGAGATGAGGGTTCCCGATTGGCTCTCTCTGAACACGGCGGACCTTTCCGCCCGGGTCCTGGGAATGCCCAGACGGGAGCATGTGGATATTCCGATTAACGAACAACTGGTCGTGGAGTACTACTCTCGGTAGGTGACGATGACTGCACAGAGGGAACCCAGATTTGCCGCACCGGTTTTGCCTAAAATTGAAAAAGAGGTGCTGACCCAGCAGTACGGCCGATTTGTCATCGGTCCGCTGGAGAGCGGCTACGGGATCACGCTGGGGAATGCCCTGCGGCGGGTCCTGCTCTCCTCCCTTCCCGGAGCGGCCGTCACCTCTGTCCGTATCTACGACGTCCCGCATGAATTTGCGACCATCCCGCACGTGCGGGAGGACGTGATGCAAATTCTTCTTCAGGTGAAGCAACTGCGCCTGAAGATGGACGGCGATGGCCCAATGCGAATGGCTCTCTCCGTCCGGGGGGATGGCGTGGTGACTGCCGGGGACATCCAGGCACCGCCGGAGATAGAGATTCTCAACCCGGACCTCTATCTCTTCACCACGGATTCCTCTGATGCCGTGGTGGAGATGGAGTTCACCGTGGAACGGGGACGGGGTTACTCTCCCGCTGAGGAGCGGGAACGCCGGTCCATCGGTGAACTTCCAGTGGATGCCCTGTTCAGTCCCGTCCGGCGGGTCGCGTTCAACGTGGAGCGGGCCCGGGTCGCCCAGCGGACCAACTATGACCGGCTGAACATGGAAATCTGGACCGACGGACGAATCGGTCCGCTGGAGGCCCTCAAGGAAGCGGCCCGAATTCTGGTTACCCATTTCCGTCTCATTGCCGGAATTACGGAGGAGCCGGAGTTGGTGGGGGAGGAAGAGCGGGGAATCCCGGCCCGCGTCTACGAAGTCCCGATAGAAACCCTGGGGCTCACTGCCCGCGTCTACAATGCCCTCAAGCGGGCCGGACTCTCGCGGGTCGGGGAAGTCCTGGAGGTGCTGAGTCGGGGGGATGAGGCCATCCGCACCATCCGCAATTTCGGCGATAAGTCTATGGCGGAGTTGATGGAGAAACTGGGTGCGGCCGGGTACCTGGATTACCTGCCTCAGCCCCCGGAAAAGGCTGAGGAGGATGACGACTCTCTGGAAGAGTAAACATTCATGTCATTCGTGCCCATTCGTGCCATTCGTGGATATATTCGTGGAGGAACAGGATGCGACATCGGGTTGCGGGAAAGAAACTGAATCGTTCCAGCGGCCATCGCCGGGCCCTGTTTCGGAATCTGGTCTCGGCGTTGATTTACCATGAGCGGATAGAGACGACGGAAGCGAAGGCGGAGGCCATTCGCGGGCATGCGGAGAAACTGATCACCCTGGCCAAGCGGGGGCTGGCGGCCAGTGACCCCGCCTACGGCGTCCACGCCCGCCGTCTGGCGGCGGCCCGCCTGAACCGCTGGGTGGTCACCCCTGAGGGGGAACGGGTGGACCTGGTCAAGAAACTCTTTGAGGAGATCGCTCCTCGCTATCAGAACCGGCCCGGCGGGTACACCCGCATCGTCAAACTGGGACCGCGCAAGGGCGACGCGGCCCCGATGGTCGTCCTGGAACTGGTCTAATCAGCAATCAGCAATCACGAATCAGCAATCTCGGATGCGCGTGCGGGCGGTCGTGGCCTATGATGGCACAAACTACCAGGGCTTCCAGCGACAGACGAACGGGCCCACCGTCCAGGAGGTCCTGGAGCGGGCGCTGGAACGGGTGACGGGAGAGCGCATCACCATCCTGGCCGCTGGCCGCACCGATACGGGCGTTCACGCTGAAGGACAGGTTATTGCCTTTGATACGGAGTGGAAGCATTCGCTGACGGCTCTCCTGCGGGCGCTGAACGCGGTGCTTCCGCCCGATGTGGCGGTTCGGGAGGTGGCGCCGGCCCCGCCGGATTTCCACCCCCGGTACGATGCCATCAGCCGGTGCTACCGGTATACCATTTACAACCATCCGATTCGTTCGCCGCTGGCCCGCCGGACCAGTTTCCACGTCGCCTGGCCGCTGGACGTGGCGGCGATGCAGGCGGCAGCGGCCCTGCTGGTCGGCGAGCACGACTTCGCCGCCTTCGGCACCCCGCCGAAGGGGGAGAACACGGTCCGGCGGGTGCTGCGGGCCGGGTGGCGTTCGGAACCGCCCTGGTTGTACTTTGACATTGAGGCCAACGCGTTTCTCTACCGGATGGTCCGCACTATGGTCGGTACGATGATTCGGGTCGGCCTGGGACGGCTTCCGGTGGAGGCGGTCCGCGAAATCTTAGTCTCCGGCGACCGCCGCCGGGCGGGTCCAGCGGTACCTCCGCACGGCCTTTGCCTGATGGCGGTGAGGTATCCAGAGGAATTATAGAATCCGCAAATCGTGGAAGCAAGGAGCGATGAGTGTGAAGACGTACGTCACCAAACCCGATGAAGTGCAGCGGGAATGGTTCGTTGTGGACGCCAGCGGGAAGACGCTGGGTCGTCTGGCAACGGAGGTGGCCCGCATTCTGCGCGGTAAGCATAAACCGACCTATTCCCCGATGATAGATGCGGGGGACTACGTGATTGTGGTCAACGCCGAGAAAGTCCGGGTCACGGGCCGCAAACTGACCCAGAAGTTCTACTACCGCCATTCCGGCTACCCGGGCGGTTTCAAACAGATCAGCCTGGGGGACATGCTGGCCCGTCACCCGACGCGCGTCATTGAGTACGCCGTCAGGGGTATGCTCCCCAAGAACGCGCTGGGTCGGCGGATGTTTAAGAAACTGAAGGTGTACGCCGGGCCGGACCATCCTCATCAGGCCCAGAACCCGAAACCGCTGGAGTTGTAGGGGGACGAGGAGAGAACCGATGGCAGAACAGCAACAGTATTACGAAGGTGTGGGACGTCGCAAGGAGGCCACCGCGCGGGTACGGCTCTACCCCGGGGGCGATGGAAAATTCATCGTAAACGACCGACCGCTTCAGGAGTACTTCGTCCGCGAGATGGACGTGATGCGCCTGATGGAGCCGCTGAAGGTCGCCGGAATGGACGGCCGCTTCAACGTCTCCGTTCAGGTGAAGGGGGGCGGGATCAGCGGTCAGGCCGGGGCAGTGCGGCTGGGCCTGGCGCGGGCCCTGCTCCAGGTGGACCCCCAACTGCGGGCGCTTCTGCGCCAGAAGGGGCTGCTGACCTGCGACGCGCGGGTCAAGGAGCGCAAAAAGCCCGGCCTCAAGCGCGCCCGCAAGGCCCCGCAGTACACCAAACGGTAGCGCGAAAGACGCGAAAAGGCGCGAAAAAGAGCCTCCCGCCGGGAAACCTGCGGGAGGCTCTTTGTTCCGTAACTGTTCAGCCTCACCCTTCCCCCAGCGGCTTCGCCGCTGCCGCCGCAGGCGGCGGGGGTGGGGTGAGGAAGCCTGAATAGTTACTTTGTTCCTATCATTCACTGTAGGGCAGGGCCTGCCCCTGCCCCAGAACGGGCAACCGCACGGATTGCCCCTACGCTGTACCCCCCGTCTCATAAATCGCCCGCTGCGGGCAGACCTGCAGGCAGACGGTGCACCCCGTACAGAGGAGCGCGTCTATGGTCGCTTTGGGCTGGTTCGTGCGTGGGTCTACCGTCTCGCTCTTCAGGATGGCGGGACAGCCCACCCGAAAACAGGTGCCGCAGCCGTTGCAGGCCTCCGGGTCCACCGCCACCGTGGGCCGTCGCTGGAAGTAGGGGGTGAAGACACAGGCCCCCTTGACGATGACAACGGCCGGCCCCTCCTCCACCGCCATCGCCTCCTTCAGAACGTCGTTGATCCCCCGCACGTCCCAGGCGTCCACCTCCCAGATATGCTCCACGCCCAGCGCGCGGGCCACTGGCGCCACCTCAATCGCGCGGGTCTGGCGGCCCTGCAGGGTGATGCCCGTCCCCGGATGCTGCTGCCCGCCGGTCATCGCCGTGATGCGGTTATCCAGTACCGCCACGACGATGTTGCTCCCGTTGTAGACGGCATTCGCCAGCGGGGAGAGGCCGGCGTGGAAGAACGTGGAGTCGCCGATGATGGCGATGACCTTCTCCTGCGCGCCAGCCTGCTTCAGCCCGTGGGCCATGCCGATGCTGGCCCCCATAGAGATGATGGAGTCCATCGCGTCAAAGGGCGGCTGGAAGCCCATAGAGTAGCAGCCGATGTCGCCGGGGAAGACGGCCTGCCGTCGCCAGCGGCGCAGGTTATAAAAGAAGGCGCGGTGCGGGCAACCGGGGCACATCGCGGGCGGGCGCGGCGGGACCAGTGGCGTCGTCAGCGGCTCCACCCGCTCCGGCGCGGCCGCCACGGGGAGCCCCGCCCGCAGCGCGGCCTCCCGGACCCGCGCCAGCGTCAGTTCACCGGTCAGCGGGAAAAAGTCCTTCCCCACGGCCACCGGTATCCCCATA
>JAPYWT010000301.1 GCA_028276215.1 Thermoflexus sp.
TGCCCAGATACGCCAGCACTTCATTCACCCGGGCCTGGATTTCGGCGCGCGGGAGTCCCAGATTCTCCAGTCCGAACGCCACTTCGTTGAGGACGAAACTGCCCACAATCTGCCGCTCCGGGTCCTGCAGGAGGGTGCCGACCCTCTGGGAGAGTTGGGCCATACTCATAGAACGGGCATCCTGCCCGTAGACCAGGATCCGGCCCTGCAGTTCGCCCCGGTAGGTGCGGGGGATGAGGCCGTTGATGCAGCGGATGAGCGTCGTCTTGCCGCATCCGCTGGCCCCGGCGACCAGCACCAACTCCCCCGGCTCCAGCGTCAGCGAGACGTCCTGCAGGGCCGGTTCGGGCCGGGTATGGTACCGGAACGTCAGCCCCTCTATCCGCAGCGGCAGGTCAGCGGACAAACTCACCCTCCGTCATCCGTCCAGAAACGCCACCCGTTCGGTGACGTTAAGGCCCCGGCGGCGCATCTCCTCCACGAAGGGCCGCGCCGGGACGAAGGTCTCCACGCCGCCGGCCCCGCGCGGAGTCCGCCCGTGGGCCATCATCTCGGCGACAATGGCCGCGCTCCAGCCCGTGGCCCGCTCCATCGCGGTGAAGCCCGTCTCATCATCAAAGTGGTCTATCAGTTCCACCACCGCCTCGGCGTCCCGCCCGTCCTTCTTCCCCACCGCCCGGACACGGACGATGACCGTGTCCTTATCCCCGGGGAAGGTGACTTTGGGCTCAAAGAGGACGTGGAAAACCTCCCGGGGCACAACCTCCACGTCCCCCACCCGGATGGGACGGGTATCCCAGAGGCCCAGGTCGTAGAAGGCGCGCAGTTGGGCGAAGTGGCCCGGATGGCGCAGGGTCTTGTTCTGCAGCGTGCGCAGGCGGCCCCGAAAGGTCCAGGGCATGGTGCTCGTGCCGCCTCCGGCGACGAACGCCTCCAGCGTGCCAATGGGCGGGGGAAATTCCACCGTCTCCAACTCCGTCATCGGCTCCACTTCCACGATTTCCCAGTTCCGCAGGAAGATGGCCGGTTCGGCGTACTCGTTGGTCAGCCCGGCGATGTGGAAGGTGAGGAGATAGTTGAAGGGCGGACGGGGGTTCTGGGGAATGCCGCCGTCCCACATATAGACATCCACTGCCCCGTCCAGCAACTCCATCGCGTAGACGATGAGGGTGGTCCCCAGGCCGGGGACCTGGCCGCAATCGGGGATGATGCTGACGCCTGCGGCCAATGCCTCTTCGTGGAACGCGTGTTGCTGGCGGACGATGGCGGTGTTGCCGCCCAGGTCGCAGAGGCTGCATCGGGCCCGGATGGCCGCCCGGGTGATGCCCAGGTTGTAGATGTAGGGGACCGCGCTGAGGGCGGCGTCCACGCCCCGGAGCAACCGCTCCACGGCGTCCAGGTCGGTCACGTCCACCTGTGCCGGTTCGGCGATGGCGGCGCCGACCATGCGGTTCACCCGGTCGGCGGCCCGGCGCGCCGCCTCCATGTCCCGGTCGGCCATAATGATGCGGCGGGCGTTGCCCCAGCGGGCCATATCGTAGGCGGCCGCTGTCCCCTGGCGGCCGGCTCCCAGGACAGCGTAGAGGGTCATCGGGACTCCTTTGGTGAAGATTGGTGCCGACTGAAGTTCGGGCAATACACGGATTCACACGGATGCTACGGATAGACACGGATTTTTATCCCTTCGGGCAGAGCCCTCTGGGCGAAGCCGTACGAATCCGTAAAACCCGTGTGTATCCGTGTCCTGATTTCAAACGGTCAGGTCAGCCCGGACGTTTACGTCCGGGTGGGCTTCCCTCCGGCGGCCCGGGCCTCCTCCTGCTCCTCCTCCCCCTCCTCCACCGACCAGACTTCGGTGGCCCGGTCAATGAAAAGCACCCCTTCGGTATGGTCTATCTCGTGCTGAAGGACGCGCGCCAGATAGCCCCGGGCCTTCCGCCGCACGGGCTTCCCCTTCGGGTCCATTCCCTTCACGACGACCTCCACGTGGCGGGGGACGGTCCCTGCCCAGCCGGGCACCGACAGGCATCCCTCCACCCCGTCCTCTACCTCGCGGGATACTTTGACCAGTTCGGGGTTGATCAGCGCCAGCGAGGTCCCGGCGTCCGGGTCGTCCATATCCTCCGGGATTTCCGCCACGATGACCCGCAGGGGGACACCAATCTGCACGGCGGCCAGCCCCACGCCCCGCGCGGCCCGCATGGTCTCCCACATGTCCTGAATTAACGCCTGAATCTCCGCCGTCGGCCGGGGAACCCGACGGGATTTCTCCCGGAGAATGGGGTTATCCGCAAACAGAATGGTCCGTTGTGCCACTATGAACGTTCTCCTGTTGAAGATTCCGGCGGCGGCGACCGGCGCAGTTCGTCGTACGCCGAGAGCCAGTCCAGCATCTCCAGCCGGCGCTGACGGGCCTCCTCTTCCTGCCGCCGTCGCCGGGCCGCCTCAATGTGGGCGAAAATCTCCCGCTGCACGTCCTGGGGACGGCTGACCTTCTGGAAGTGAAAGGTGCCCGCCGGAGCGGCCGTCTCCACAAAGACGTCGCCATAGCGAAGAAGTTTGCCCAGGATTCCCTGCTCAAAGCGGACGTTGGTCACCTGCTCCAGGCTCGCCTCCCGCCGCTGCTCCCGCAGGAACAGGGGCAACCGGTCCACCTGGACAATCCGGGTCGCCGTCACCTGGAAGAAGTCGTTCTGCCAGTCCTCAAACTGCCAGAGAAACCACGGGATGGCGAAAAACATCACCAATGCGTAGACCATTGCCACCGTCGGCGGGACCTGGTGGGCAAGACGGACAATCAGCACAGCCGCCAGGGTGGTGCCGAGAATCACCGCCAGGGGAATCCAGATCGCTCCCACCAGAGTGATCCAGTGCCGCCGCCAGGTGACCGTCGTGCCCTCCCGCTGCCAGGACGGGGGGAAGAAATACCGCGCCCACCCGAAACAGCCGGGCCGTTCTGCTGGTGGGGGCGCGGGCGGTTTCTCGGCTTCCCCCTCCTCTTCAAAGAGAAAATGATGCCGAACCGCCCTGCGGATGGTCTCCCGTTCCTGAATGCGCGCCAGGGAACGAATCCGCGCCTGTTGTTCCAGAATGGCCTGCTGAATGGCCCACGGGTCGGGGATGTTGCGAAAGACGACCTGCCCCGCCGCCCCGGCCGTCTCCACCACCAGGTCGCCGAACTTCAGGACACGCCCGATGGGGCCAACCTGGGAGACCTGGACGTTCTGGATGGCCTGCAGGGGAGCGGCGGAGAAATTTTCGCGGATCAGGAACGCGCCGACCCGTTCCCGGTGGATCACCCGCCGGTTGGTCAATACGTAAATGTCGTTGCGCCAGTCTATGTAAGCATACAGAACGGTGAAGGCAGGCACAACTGCCCCAATGAGCAGCAGAATGCCTGCGATAAGAAAGGAAGCGGATTCGGACCGAATGGACAGCAGCAAACATCCCAGAAACAACAGAAGGACCAGAACGCTGAGGGAGACGATCAACCGGTCTATCAGGGCGTAGGGATGTTTGCGCAGGACTTTGACCGGGATTTCCCCGGGCTCCAGCCAGGAGAAGCGGGGGTAGCGCCGCCGCTCCGCCACGTCCGGGCGCATCTTCAGGGCCCGCTCTATGGACGGGTCGGCAGCCAGCAACCGGTCAAAATCCCCCTTGTCAATGCACAGGAAGACCGTCTCCGCTACGGTCTCCACTGTGGCATCCCGCACGTCGCCCAGGAGCAGAGAGGTCTCGCCGAAGGCCTCCCCTGCCCCCAACCGTCTCACCTCGGCGACCCGCCCCTCCGGGTCCACGCGGGTCACCCGCACCGCGCCGCTGAGGATGATGTAGTAGCGCGTGCCCGGCTCCCCCTGGGCACAGACGGTCTGGCCCGGCGGATAGGGAATCTCCTTCACCAGCGGGGCCAGCCGCCGCAGTTGCGGCCGGCTCAGGCCGGAGAAGAGATGCACCCGTTGCAGAGTCTGGATCAGTTCTTCAGTGGACGGCATGGTTCAGGGCGCAGGGCGCAAGTCGCACGTCGCAGGGCGCAAGGCGCAGGGCGCAGGGTCGCAGGTCGCAGGGTCGCAGGGCGCAAGGGCGCAGGGCGCAAGGTCGCAGGGCCTAAATGGGCGAGCCTTCAGGCCCCAGTTCAAAGAGCAACG
>JAPYWT010000302.1 GCA_028276215.1 Thermoflexus sp.
GTAGTGGCCGGCGAAGAGGACGTTCATCTTCAGTTCGGCAACGGGGTGAAAGGCCTGGTGGCGGGTCTCGCCGGTGATGAAGGTATCCAGTCCGGCCTCCGCTACCTGCTCCAGCAGGGAGACGGCGTCCCCGGAGATGACGGCCACGCGGCGGGCCTCGGCGGGGCCGTGGGCCAGGACCCGGACAGGGGGGACGTGCAGAATCTGGATCAACCGCCCGATGAGGGTGGGGATGGGCAACGGTGGTTCCAGCGTGCCCGCCACGCCAATCTCCACCCCGTGGTACTGGCCGAAGGGGCGGATGTCCTGAAGCCCCAGTTGGCGCGCCAGTTCGGCGTTGTTGCCGACCTCCGGGTGGGCGTCCAGGGGCAGATGGGCCGCGTAGAGGCCGCAGCCGCCCAGGATGAGCGTCCGCACCCGCCGGAAGAGCGGCCCCACCAGCCGCTGCGGTTTCTCCCAGAAGAGGCCGTGGTGGACAATGAGCAACTGGGCCTTTTCAGCCACGGCGCGGTCAAAGGCCTCCTGGCAGGCGTCTACGGCGAAGGCCACTCTCCGGACCTCCGTCGGCCCCTCCACCTGCAGGCCGTTCTGGGACGTGTCCTCTATCTCCCGCACACGCAGGTATTCGTCCAGATAGGCGATCAGTTCGTGGGAGTTCATTGGGACTCCTTTCACGCCGATTGAAATCGCCCTTCCCTGGGCACTTGTGCCAGTTGTTGGCCTCCGCCGACAACCCTGATGTGCGCATCTGGGAGTGTTGGTCGGCAAAGGCCAACCAGAGGCCTACGGTCCAGGAAGGGTGACTCAGTCAGCGCTGAATAGTAAGTGGACGTGCCAGGCACCTCCGGAAGTGCCTGGCATGTGTTGATTATACTCCATCGGTCTCTGGGGGCAAGGGGAGGAGTAGATGACAGTCACCTTGGGCATCTACGGTTATAGGAATTATTCGCCAGAGAGTGCGCCAATGATCAGAGAGGCCAACCCCCATTTTTGGCGTATCGTTGACCCACCATTGCACGAGGTCACAAGGACGGAACTCCAGGGCAAGCCGAATAGTGTGTAGGCGAGAACGTCAGCCTCATAACATCGCTGGCCATCGGCGTCCGTTTTCTCCCGAACGTCATGCACTTGAATCGCTGTCCAGAAGAGCGGCTCAGCAGAACCGCTGAAGAAATAGCGCGCCTCTTTCCAGGCAGATGCTGCAAAGGCGCGCTGTTCTCCCTGGAACGTTTTGACGTTAGGGCCGATCAACAGTCTGGGAGCAACCTCCCCAAGAAGAACGAACGAGAGCACCAGGCCAACAAGGGTAAACACTTTCTTCTTCATTGCTACCTCATCAACGGGGATTATCCACTGTCTTATCCTCCTGGTCGGTGATGAGGGGGTAGGGGTAATTACCTGCCGGAGGGCATCCGGGCAAGTGTTTCAAAGACGCGGCGAAGGCATTTCTCTGTAGCGCAGACTGCCAGGCCTGCATTGGCAGGCTAAAGCCGGCGCTTATCGCAGGCTAAAGCCCGCGCTACATTATCTGCAAACCGGTCAGGTGGTGACGGTTCTATTTGGATAGACGCTGGATAGAACGAAGGGGTTCCCCATCGGACCCCTGCGGTCGTTGCCCTGCGGAGCCGGTGGGGCGCGATCGGCGCTCTTTTCAATGATACCACACTGGGAGGCTGGTGTCTACTGTCAGGATGGACAGTTGTTTTATCTGAGAATCTTCGGGTTTATGGGCTGGGGGGCTCTATCAGAACACGGCGGCCCCGGCGGAATGCCGGGGCCGCTAGTACTACCATCCCGTCCTTGCCTGCTTCTCAGTGATGAACCCAAAGGAGAATCGTGTCCGCTATGTACCATTTCCCGCCCTTCTTCACAAGGAAAGCCTGTCTGAGAGTTTCCCTGTCATCATAAAGGCATGTGGCCACGTCATTACGGATGTCAAACTTATAAAAGACGAACCACGTCTCCCACTCCGGGGGCACTGGCTCAGGTCTTCTGTGGACGGGCTCATAGCCCAACTCTTCCTTGTCGGAGCGGTAGTGGTTCCGGTGGCGCCAGACCTTCTCAAACACCGTTATGGGAGAGCAGGCAACCCTTGCGGAAAGGTCTTTTTGAGATCAGGCGCCAGGATCTCTATATGGGCTTTCCGCAGGAGATCCTCCACCACCGATTGATAATGTTCCTTTGCCCGCTGCTCCCTTAACTGACTGCGACCGTATTCCATCGCTGTGGCTTCGTCAACCAGCACTTTACTTAACACCAGAACAATCACCGGGGAGCCCGAGCGGTCTTTCACCAACCCCAACTCCCCCTCGGAGAGATCCAGTACCGCTCGGGCATGTTCCGGGAGTTCGGAGGGAGAGAGAAATTGAAAACTCTCAATGGTTGACTCAGTGGGCCCAAAGGGCCTGTATTGACGGGCCAGGCGGTCCACTTCCGTCGCCAGCCCATCCAGCCCAAAGGATTTTTGCTTCTTGACCAGATCGGCAAAGATCACGCTTGCCTCTCCCCAATCCTTCAGGTAAACAGGAATAAAAACCAGGGCGCTCTGGATCGGGTTTTCTGCCAGGTAAAGTTTCACTTCCTCGTCGGACGGAAAAGGCACCTCTTCGTAAATCTGCTGGCGCAATTTCGCTAGGTTGAGAAGACGAGCGTAGTGGTCAACCATTCTATCCCAATATTCATCCTCACTTTTCAGGCCCGCCGTCTGCATGGTTTGACTCACTACTGCTCGGACCGCAGGATCGCTGGGCGGGGATTGTTGCCAGAGTTGGCGCTGTTGCTCTGTAAATGCTCGCGCTTCGCCCTCCGAGGTATGGATTCCCCGCCGTTCCGCTTCCTGCTGGAGGATCACCTGCTCTACCAGCGTACCAAAGGCTTCCCTGGTGACCTGATCGGCCGGTGTTGTCCCCTGGATACGAAGAAGCAGTTCAAAGTTTTCCAATTGTGAGCGATAGACAGGTTCACCATTCACTCGGGCAATGATCTCATGACCATTGGCGCTTTTGTCTGACCCAAATATCAGCCGATCCAGGTATATTTGCAAGGATTGACCGCTCACCGTCAGGCCGAACAGAAGGCCGAGCAGTAACATTACGGATACAACGATGATGATCCTCCTACGCGCTGACGCTGACATGGAAGACCTCCCACATTGCAGGGGTGAAGGGTACAAGGACTGCTAATTGGAGACGGTGTGAGAACACCAAAGAGGAGTGCAAGCTGGCTCAAACCTGAGCATGCTTGTAGAATAACCGTGCATAGCACCAAGATACAAGACAAGGTTCTGGGGGCTGTAATGGCATACAGCGACAGTGCAGGGTTGGGTAACGCAGCCTGTATTGATGAGTTGAGAAACCGAATAACTACCGCGACCATCGCTGTACCAGACGCTACCCTGAACAACTCCGACATCAAAGGGATAGCGACCACACCACGGCGCGGCTGGCGAAGAAGCACCGACACTGGTGGCGTAAACCTGGATATACCCGTAATAAACTTGGAAGTACGCTGTCACAATGGAGCCGTCATGAGGTACTCCAAAAGGAACCAGAACATTATCTTCCCCATATAAAGTCCAACACACCCAGTGCCCTTCTCCAGATCTTTGGTCGGCATAGACCCAGGTGTGCTGGACCACCAAGCAGAGCAGAGAAGCAACTACCAGTACAAGGAGTCCTTTGCGCATTTTCGGCCTCCGGAAAGTAATACTCAGTCTTTGCCGATCAGCACCCATTGCCCGGGCGTAAACGTTCAGGTCATCATACAAATCTCTTCAGGCTTTTTGCCTGAAAGGTGATCACCTACCCGCTGCCATTGCGCCACGCGCCGTGGGCGCTCGCGGTGAGGGGAGGGGGCGATTGCCGCTGAAGCAATCTCCCCGAGGGTGTTACGAATGTCTTAATACTACAACCGCACTTCCCCGTTTTGAAGGGTTAGAGGTGACTGTCACCTGCCTTGAGGCCTGACATTTGCAAGCATCGTCTGGTACCTACCTGGCTCGTCAAATTGTGGAGGATACTCCATTGCCCTGGCAGAAGTTCCAGGCACGCCTGACCCCGCAACGGGTACGCCAAAGTCTCAGTCCCATTTTCGTGCTGATTGGCTCGCCAGCGCAGACACCCAAACCGCGCGGAAAACCGCCCG
>JAPYWT010000303.1 GCA_028276215.1 Thermoflexus sp.
GACCGACCCTCTCTGGACGATGCAGGGGGCGGCCGTCGGTTGGGGGCGGGACTTCGCGTTCCCGCTGGGAGTCCGTTTCCGGCGCGATAACTACCTGGGCCACCTGCAGGGCGCCGAAGGGGGCGGCATTCCCGTGGCCTACTGCTGGAACCGGGAGCACGGCCTGGCCATTATGCACCTGGAGACGACGCCGCTGGAATGGTATATGCCGGTCGCGCGCGATGCCCGCGGGGTAGTGATAGCCTTTGAGCGGCGCGCGCCTCTTTCGCTGGGGCCCGGCGAGACCTGGGAGTCGCCCTCTTTCGCCCTCTCCTGGCATCAGGGCAGCGATTTCTTTGCCCCTCTGGCCCGCTACCGGGAGTGGCTGGCCCGGCGGGGCCTGCAGCCAGCGCCTCCAGTGCGGGCCAGTTACGACCCCGCCTGGTGCTCCTGGGGCTACGAGTTTGACGTCCGCCCCCAGGATGTGCTGGATGTGCTCCCGGTGGCCCGCGCGCTGGGCATCCGCTGGTTCACCCTGGACGACCGCTGGTTTGACGCCTACGGCGACTGGAACCCCCGACCCGATACCTTCCCCAACGGTGCAGAGGACATGCGCCGACTCAATGAGGCTATCCACGCTGCAGGGGGCCTCTCCCAGATATGGTGGTATCCTCTCTGCGCTGAGGACGGCCACGGCGCCTGGGAGAGCCACACCTACGGCCTCTCCCAAGTCCTGCGGGAGCACCCCGACTGGGTGGTGCTGGACCAGGAGGGCCGGGTGGCCCGCAACAACCGCCACCTGGCAATGCTCTGCCCGGCCCTGCCAGAGGTGCAGGAGTACACCTTGGGGCTGGTCCGCCGGTTCATAGAGGACTGGGGGTTTGACGGCCACAAACTGGACAACGTCTACACGATGCCAGCGTGCTACAACCCGGCCCACCGCCACGCCCGTCCGGAGGAGTCCATTGAGGCCTTCGCCGAACTCTACCGCCGCATCTTTGACCTGACCCGTCAACTGCGCCCGGAAGGGGTGACCCAGATTTGCCCGTGCGGGACGCCCATCACCTTCAGCCTGCTTCCCGCGACCGACCAGACGGTCACCGCCGACCCCACGTCCAGCGCCCAGGTGCGACAGCGGATCAAGTTCTACAAGACGCTGAGGGGGCCGCGCGCGGCGGTCTTCGCCGACCACGTGGAACTCTCCGACGGCGGGACGGACTTCGCCTCCGCCATCGGTACCGGGGGCGTGCCAGGCACCAAGTTCACCTGGAACGTCTCTCCCGAACGCAAGGCCAGCCTCAAGGAAGATTGGGAACTCACCCCCGAAAAACGGGAGCACTGGCGCTTCTGGCTGAGCCTCTATGAGCGCTACCGCCTGGCCGAGGGGGAATACCTGAACCTCTACGACCTGGCCTTTGACGTCCCGGAGGGTCATGTCATCCGGAAGGACGGGCATCTCTACTACGCCTTCTTTGCCCCGGCCTTTGAGGGGGAGGTGGAACTGCGCGGCCTGGAGGCCCGTCCCTACCGCCTGCGCAACTACGAGACCGACCAGCCCGTTGGAGAGGTCCACGGCCCGCTGGCCCGCCTGGCCGTTCGCTTTGAGCATCACCTGCTCCTGGAGGCGGAACCCGTGTGATGTAGGACAACTGCTCGCAGTTGTCCTACAAAGCGGCCAGGTCCGACAGAATTGGGACACACCCGCCAGCGCTACCGCAGCGAGGAGATTCCGATGAAACTCCTATCCATCGGCAAATACCGCTCCCTGCAAGCCTGCGCCTCGCCGCGCGGGACGTTCACCGTTCTCGCCCTGGACCACCGGCAGAACCTGCGCCGGGCCAATCCCCGCTTCCAGAATGACGAAGAACTCTCCCGGTTCAAACTGGACGTGGCCCGCGAACTGGCCCCCTACGCCACCGCGGTCCTTCTGGACCCGGAGTTCTCCGCCGCGCAGGCGGTCACCACGGGAGCACTGCCCGGAGACCGGGGGCTCGTGGTCGCGCTGGAGGCCACCGGCTACGCAGGCGACGCAACGGCCCGCCGGTCCCGCCTCCTGGACGGCTGGAGCGTGGAGAAGGCCAGGCGCATGGGCGCGCAAATGGCCAAACTGCTGGTCTACTACCACCCCGACTCCCCCACGGCCCCGGAGACCGAGGCCCTGGTCGCTCAGGTCGCCGCCGAATGCCTCCGGTACGACCTGGGGCTGATGCTGGAGCCCCTCTCCTACTCCCTCACGGGCGACAAACTCTCCGCCGGGGAGAAGCGCTACATCGTGGTGGAGACGGCCCGCCGCCTGACGGCCATCCCCGGCGTGGACCTCCTCAAGGCCGAGTTCCCGCTCCCCGCCGACAGCCCCGAAACGGACTGGCCCGCCGCCTGCGCAGAACTTCACGCCGCCACGCAGGTCCCCTGGATTGTCCTCTCCGCCGCCGTCTCCTTTGAGACCTACCTGCGCCAGGTCCTGGCCGCCTGCCAGGCCGGGGCCAGCGGCGTCGCGGTGGGCCGCGCCGTCTGGCAGGAGGCCGTGCATCTGGAAGGGACGGCCCGCCTGGATTTCCTGCGGACCGTTGCCCGCCAGCGCCTGGTCCGCCTGGCCTCCCTCACCCACGCCCTGGCCCGCCCCTGGACCGAAGTCTACACGACGGAGGCCCCCCTGGACTGGTACAGAACCTACCCGCTGCCCTGATTTCCCTCATGGGGCTGGGACTTCTACTGGTGGGAAGGCACAATGAACCGTGAGTACGACGTCCTGGTGGCAGGTGAGATCAACCCCGACCTGATCCTTTCCGGCGACGTGGAGCCGGCCTTCGGACAGGTGGAGAAGGTGGTGGACTCGGCCGTGCTCACCGTGGGCTCCTCGTCGGTCATCTTCGCCTGCGGCGCGGCCCGGCTGGGACTGCGGGTGGCCTTCATCGGCAAGTGCGGCGACGACCTGTTCGGGCGTTTTATGCTGGAGGAAATGCGGAAGCGCGCCGTAGATACTTCCCCTGTCATTGTGGACCCGCTCCTCTCCACCGGCCTGACGGTCATCCTGAACAAGGGCGATGACCGGGCGATGCTGACCTTTCCCGGTGCCATTGGCGCGCTGCGTGCCGACGAAATCCCCAACGACCTGCTGCGCCGGGCCCGTCACCTGCACGTGGCTTCGTACTTCCTGCAGGACGCCCTGCGCCCCGGCCTGCCCGGCCTCTTCCGGCGGGCCCGCGCCCTGGGCCTGACCACCTCTCTGGACACCAACTACGACCCGACGGAGCGCTGGGAGGGTCTGGATCAACTGCTCCCGTTGACGGATGTCTTCCTGCCCAACGCGACGGAGGCCTGCGCCCTGACGGGGGTACCGGATGTGGAGGAGGCCGCTGCCCGGCTGGCCCGCATCGTGCGGGTCGTGGCCGTCAAACTGGGAGCGGAGGGCGCGCTGGGGGTGCAGGGGGAGCAAATGGCGCGCGTGCCCTCGCTCCCTGTCGCCGTGGTGGACACCGTCGGCGCGGGGGATAACTTTGACGCGGGCTTCCTCTACGGCTATCTCCACGGCTGGCCGCTGGAGAGGGCCCTGCGGCTGGGGACGGTGTGCGGTGCCCTCTCCACCCGCGCGGCGGGAGGGGTCGCGGGCCAGCCCACCCTGGATGAAGTTCTGACCTATCTGGGATGAACTACCTGGACTTCGTCGTCGCCGCGCAGAAGTTCGGCGAGCCGCGTGGGATTGCCTCCGTCTGCTCCGCGCATCCGCTGGTCCTGGAGGCCGCCCTGCGGCACGGCCGGGAGCACAGGAGACCGGTCCTCATTGAGGCCACCTGCAATCAGGTCAACCAGTTCGGTGGCTACACTGGGATGAGGCCGGAGGACTTCGCGCGCCAGGTGGCCGACCTGGCGGCGCGGGTGGGTTTCCCCAGGGAGCACCTGATCCTGGGCGGCGACCACCTGGGCCCCCTCCCCTGGGCCCGGGAACCGGCCGAGGCGGCCATGGCCAAGGCGGCCGACCTGGTCCGGGCCTTCGTCCGGGCCGGATTCACCAAAATCCACCTGGACTGCAGTATGCCTCTGGGAGGCGCGGCTGCGCCGCCCCAGGAGGTCATCGCCCAGCGGATTGCGCGGTTGGCCCAGGTGGCCGAGAAGGCCGCGGGAGACCGGCGCGATGCCCTGCGCTACGTGATTGGC
>JAPYWT010000305.1 GCA_028276215.1 Thermoflexus sp.
CGTAGAATTCGCCCACGACGGGGACGTTGCCCCCCCGCAGCGGGGCAAAGAGGGGCTCCAGATGTTCCCGCAGCGCGTTCCAGGGGCGGGAGAGGCGGTCCCAGGCCCGCCGGGCCGTGGGGAGGAGTTCCGCCGGGGCGGGAAATATCCAGGCGACGATCACCAGCCCCAGGGCGACGTAGAAGGCGGCGCGGGTCATCTCCAGCCCCAGGAAAGGGGCCTGGGGGGTACGGGTGGCCTGCCAGCCGGCGCGGTGGTGCAGGTAAGTGGTGCGGGCCCAGAGGAAGAGGGCGAAGAAGAGATAAAGGGCGATGATGCCGGCGCGCGAGCGGGGGTACGGGTCGTAGGCCTGGACTACCAGGGCGGCAATGCCGGCGGGCAGGACGGCCCGCCAGGCGTCCCCCCGGCGGGTCAGGGTGTAGCCGGCCCAGGCCCCCAGCCCCCAGAAGAGGGCGTCCATCAGGGCGAGGAACAGCAGCGGGTCCTCCACGTCCTGCCGGGCGGCCAGTTGGGCCAGCGAGACCTGCAACCGGTCGGAGAGCGCGAGCAGCCGGTCGGCCCAGGTCAGGTCGTCGCCGGTCACCGTCAGCCCCAGTTGCCAGGGGACGAAGAAGAGGCCGTAGGCCAGGGCGAAGAAGAGGGCGACTCCGGGGCGGAACCGGCTCTGGCCCAGGGCCAGGCCCGCCAGCGCACCCAGGAAGACCAGCGTCTGGGTCTGGAGCAGGTGGTCGGTCCAGTTGGTGGCGATCAGGCGCCCGGAGGCGATCAGCAGGGTCAGCAGGAGGAGAAGTACCGCCGGGCCGTCCCACCAGCGCGGATCAGAGTCACGAAAGGCGCGAGATTCCACGAAACTTCACGAAAGGCGAGAAATTGCACGAAAGGCGCGAAAAACACTAAAGACGCGAAACACACGAAAGGCGCGAAAGGCACGAAATTGGTGAGCAAATCCTTCGTGTTCCGTACAGCCTCACCCCTCCCCCAGCGGCTTCGCCGCTACCCCCTCCCCTCTCCTGACCTTTGGTCAGGAGAGGGGAGGGGGTGCCGCCGCAGGCGGCGGGGGTGGGGTGAGGAAGCCTAAATAGTTACCGTGTTCCTTTGTGTCCTTCGTGGTTAAACCTGAATTATGCTCCCTCCGGCGGCCCGCGTCAGGCGGTCCCGGACGGCCAGCCCCAGCCCCTGGTCGCCGAAGTCGCGGGCGATGATCAGGGAAAGGTCGCGGCCGTCCAGTTCCCGCAGTCCCTCATACAACCGCCGGGCGACGGTCTCCAGGTCCCCCTCCGGCCCCAGGACGAGGGTCTCGGCGGGGAGGTCCGCCGTCTCCGCCCGGTCCTCTTCGGCGATGAGCAGGCCGATGCGGTGCCCCTGGGCGGTGTAGCGGGCGACCAGTTCCCGCAGAGTGGCCCGCATCCGGGGTGGCGGCCCGATGACGAGGATCATCGGGGCCCGGGGCGCGTAGTGTTTTGGCAACAAGCCGGGCGATGGCATCGGCCCCTCCGCCAGATGGGTCTGGACCGCCACCGGGCCCAGCAGGCCCTCCAGCGCCTCGCGGGGGAGCCCCCCGGGCCGCAGGATGGTCGGGACCGGACGGGTCAGGTCCAGGACGGTGGACTCCACACCGATGGGAGTCGGTCCGGCGTCCAGAATCAGGTCTATGCGGTCTCCCAGGTCGTCCTGGACATGCCGGGCGGTGGTGGGGCTGGTGCGGCCGAAGCGGTTGGCGCTGGGAGCGGCGATGGGGGTCCGGGCGGCGCGGATAAGGGCCAGGGCGACGGGGTGGGCAGGCATCCGCACGGCCACTGTTGCCAGCCCTGCGGTGACGATGTCCGGCACCCCGGGCTGTTTGGGGAGCACCAGGGTGAGGGGGCCGGGCCAGAAGCGGTGGGCCAGTTCCAGGGCGACAGGGGGCGCCTCCCGCACCAGTTGCAGCAGGGTTTCCGGTTCGGCGATGTGGAGGATGAGGGGGTCGGTGGGCGGGCGCTCCTTGGCCTCAAAGATGCGGGCGACGGCGGCGGGGTTGAGGCCGTCCGCGCCCAGGCCGTAGACCGTCTCGGTGGGGAACGCGACCAGCCCCCCGGCCCGGATGATGGCGGCGGCATGGGCGATGAGATGGGGATCAGGGTTTTGCGGGTCTACAGGGCGGATAGAGGCCCTCATTCCAGTTTCAGGGGACCGCGGCCCTCAAACTCAATCTGATACGGTGCCATTTTGGCCGTTACTTCCCGCTTCGTGAAAACCACAGAACTTGCTTCGGGCCCCGCGCTTGAGACAATCCAGTGAAAAGACGCTTTCCAGCGGGGGGTGAGGAAAGGGCTCCCCTGCAATTTGCCCATCAGCCATTCCAGTTTGGACTTCACCTCTGTTATGCAATTATCCCTGTTGGCCTCGTGGAATTCCACAAAGCAGGCGCGCGGAGCCTCAGAGAGATACCCGACCAGGCAATCCCACCTTGGAGCATTCGGCTCCTTCTCTGAGTAAACCGCGTCTATGTTCACGCTTCCCAGAATGTTCCGGGGGTTTATCGGATCAATCTTTTCTCTTCTCTCCACACCACCCAGCCCGGCCTGACAACACCCTGGTCCAAAAGTCTGCTCCGCGTCCCTCAGCAGAGGAGGCCTGCAGGCTGTTTTCTTCGGAGAGGGGCTGGACCTGTGCATAGCGGGAAGAATCGGGGAAAGAATCAGAGGTTCCCGGCAAGCGCTCTGGCGAGCAGGTGGGAAGCGCGCTCTGTGGATGTCGTCAGGCCCCCCCATTCCGCCACATCTGGATTGGTATCCCAGGCATCCAGGGAACTGATGTCCACAACGGTGACTTCCTCCTCGGGGCGACGGAAGAAGTAAACCCTGACCTCCTTCTGCAAAATCTCTGCGACCATATCCAGATGGACTCGGGGGATTTGCAGATACCCTGCCAGGGCCTTCTGAGATTGCTCCGGCGAGGCTTCCCGCAACCGCTGGATCAACCAGATGCACTCTACAACCGTCTCCGAGTGGGTCGTCAGGATCACCCGATACCCTCTGTGGAGCAGGTGAAGGACGGCCTGAAGAACACCCTCAATGGCCCGGGGGTGAAGTCCCATTTCGGGCTCTTCTATCACGACCCACTCGTATCCCCGCTTCGGACTCCTGCCCAGCGGCAACAGCCAGTACAGGCCCAGAAGCAGGGGGGTAAACTCCCGCTGTCCGGCGGTCCAGGACGGAATCGGTAGGCGGGTACGGGAACCCTGAACCTCCAGAACCAACCGCTTCCGCAAAGCGCGCTCCGCCTTCAGGATGACCCCCGGATAAACGCTCTGGGAGAGTTGCTCCCGCAAACTCTTCGGCAGACGGCGCTCCACGGGAAAGATCACTTCATCTTCACCAGGGAATTCCTCATCCAGATACCGCCGGATTTCCTCGCTGTACTGGGTCAAAACGAAGGGGACAGCGACCTCAAAGCCCTTAAAGGGCAACGGCCACCCATATCCATATACCAGAGAAAGCACCCGCTGGGCAGGGATGTAGAAAACCCGTTCGCGAGGGGTCCCGCCCCTGTAGGCAGCCAGAAGGCCCTGTAGCGTGACCTCGCCCCCGTTCATTGCGAATCGGGTGTTCTGCCAGACGCGCTCATATCCGCGGCCGAAGTATAACTGCAGGAAGTCCTCCGGAGTATCCCAGGCGTATCCATACAGGCGTAGACGGGAGTGGACAAACGCTGCGTCCAGAGCCAGTTTCCACGCCTGAGCGACAAGGCTTTTCCCACTGGCCTGAGGACCGAGAAATACGGTCAGGTCACCAAATGCGACCTCTGCATGGGCGATATGGGCCAGTTGGGTGATTTCAATGGTATCCGCCATATTTCTGAACCCTGAAGCCCTCAGGCAACCGGAAAAGCAAGAAGCCGCGTAACTGTTCAGCCTCACCCCTCCCCCAGCGGCTTCGCCGCTGCCGCCGCAGGCGGCGGGGGTGGGGTGAGGAAGCCTGAATAGTTACGAAGCCGCACAGGTCATTTACCGCACCGGCGCCGGACGCGGGGGCATCTCCAGCGCCCGGCCCCGCCGAGCCGGGGACGGTTTCTCCGCTTTCTCCCGGGTCGCCGGAGAGGGTGTGCCCCGGTCGCTCTTCTCGGGCAGGGGGCGCCCCTCCAGGACGGCG
>JAPYWT010000306.1 GCA_028276215.1 Thermoflexus sp.
CGGGGCCGACGGGGCAAGTCACCCCCGCCCCTCATCCGGCGCGGGCGCGCCGCAGAATCTCCACAATGAGCCGCTTGAACTCCCGCTGACCGGGCGTCCCGCTGAACCCCGGCCGCCGGCGAGCACGGCCCCTCCGGGAGACGGTGCGCTGTTTCTTCTTCATTTTGCCCTCCTGTGCCGGAGGGCACGGCAGAACCGGTTCCCCGAGCCCTCGGATGATGGTGGGATATGTCGGATGCCGGGCCCGGCGCGGACATCCGCGCTCATCATACCCCCGGAGAACTTGCTCCGTCAATGGAAAAACTTGCTCAAAAGGGGTCAAAACTTGCCCGTTGAGCCCAATCGGGATAAAATGCGCAAACCATCAACAGGAAAGGACAAGATGCCCATCCGGAACCCCTCAACCCGACCCGACCTCTTTGCGGAGGCGCTGCAGGAATGGATGCAGCGCCTGGGCCTGAAGCAGCGGGACATCGCCGCCGATGCCCACGTCACCGAGAGCACCCTCTCCCACTGGCTGCGGGGAGACCGACCCCCCGATGTGGAGAGCGGGCTGTGGCTGTTGATGGCCCTGCATCGCCGATTCCGGGAGTTCCAGGAGGACTGGACGGTGGCCGAGGTGCTGGACGGCATCGCCCCCCTGGGCTGGTCCTGGGAGGACATCTGGCGCACCCTGACCCGCCGCGTGGTGGAATCCTCCGGGGAACAGAGTTTCCGGGACTGGTGGAGAGCGGGAAAACCCCGGCCCCTCCCCCCACCGATCCGCCCCCTGACCACCGAATTCGTGGAACGGGCAGAAGGGCTTCAGTTACGACAGGCGGCCACTTCCTGGGAGCACTGGCGGCAGGCCCGCTGGGATGCCCTCCTCCTGACCGGAATGGCCGGCGTGGGAAAAACCACCCTCCTGACTGCTCTGGCCCAAAACCCCCAGGTCCAGAAGCACTTCCGGGACGGCATCCTCTGGCTGGAGGGAACCGAAGACACGGGGGAGAAAGAATTCCTGATCCGCCGGGCCTGCTGGGAAGCCAGCGTGGAGACTCGCGGCTCGGCCCAGACAGCCTGGGCCCGTTGGGTCAGCCAGCCCGAACGACGGCTCCTGGTCATCGTGGACGACCTGCTCCTGGACAGCCTCCACCGCCGGGAAGACCTGGCCGCCCTGGTGGGCCCGAAAGGCCCTCAGGTCGTCTTCGCCATCGCCTCTCAGAAGGGCGCAAGGCTCCGGGAATGGCTGGAGGAATGGCTCCCCTCCGACCGCATCGCCGAATGGCACCTGGAGGGAATGCGGGAAGAAGAGGGCCTCCTCCTGGTGGAGAAGGTCCTGAAAAGAAAGATTCAGCCGGAAGAGAGGGCAATGGCCATCGCGGTCGGCGACGCGCTGGGATGGCACCCCTTTGGACTGCAGGTGACGATACCGGCGGTCCGAGAGGAGGGGTGGGAAAATCTGCTCCAGGACCTGGAGCAGGCCCGGGCCCGCGAAAACTGGGAACCCGTCCTGTGGGCCATAGAACGCCAGTGGAACCGGGTCGGCCCGAAGGTGAGGTGGGAAATCACGCGCCTGCTCCGGCGAACCCTGCGCGGAGGACCGATGGGCGCAATGCTGGCCGGCGCAATCTGGAAACCCTGGCCGGTGGCCTGGGTCGCCAGCCTGACCGGCAGGCTCCGGCGCCACGAGGCCCAACGGGCTCAGTGGCGGCTGGAAGAACTGGCCCAAACCGGGCTGGTGGAAGAAGTGACCCTCCATCCGGCGGAGTGGTGGCGGGAAACCACGATGCGGACGTGGCGGGTGGCGCCGATGCTGCGGTGGTTTATCCTTCAGAAAACCGGACGCTGGAGACCCCGGTGGGAAGGATGGAAGCGAAAAGTATGGTGGATGGTGATGTTCATGACCCGGGACTGGTACTGGAGAGACATCCTGCCGCCCCTACCGGACTCCCTGACCCTGGTTAGATGCCTCCCCAACCTGCTTCTCGGTGCGGTGCGGATCCCGATGTTGCTGGTCCTGGAACAGAAAGAGAAACGGCTCGGCCGGTCCGGGTTGGTCTGGGAGTGGATTCAGGGGAAAGTGCTGGGAGTTCCGGGAACCCGGCTCCGCAAGCACTGGGATTATCTCCGCCTGTGGCCGCTGGAGGAAACGGAGATGTTCAACTGGCAGGTGGGGATGATGATCATCATGCTGGTGGTGAACATCGCCCTCTCCTGGATGCTGTGGGAACTGAGAAACTGGGTCATCTCCATCGGGATGTGGGATGTTCTGGACGGGTGGATGAAGGCGGGGGCCAACCTGTCCCTCCTGCTGGTTCTGCTCTGGGTCGTCTGGCTCGCCGTGCTGTTTGTCTACCCGTTGTGGGCCTGCGTGCTGTACGGAGTGCCGGACCGGGAACTGGAGCGGGTGGTGCAGATAGCCTTGCGGGTGAGTCGGGTCCTCCAGCAGTTGGGCCCGCTGCGGGAGCAGGAGGAGTGGCTGCGAAAAGCCTGGGAGCACTGGAGGGGAGAGGGGAGTGCAGAATGGGACAATGCGACCCAATAGGGGAAAAGTTGACAGAAAGGGGAATCGGGATATAATGTAGCCAGATAAACCGAAAAAAACGCCTCGCGGCTGCCGCAAAGCCCGAGGCGATGGCCAGGACGGTGGGCGCGCCCTGGCAGTGGAAATTGTACCACAGGGCCTGCCCATCGTCAAGCCATGGGCAGGCTTTTTACTTGGCAACACCCCGCATTGAGAGGCCGTCACAGATGCCCGGCACTGTTTCCACCCTTCAGGACTTTCCCTGGGAAGAAAGCGTCCAGGCGGTTAAAGAAAGCCTGCGCTTTGATTCGTATCCTGCCTTTGCAGAGTACCTCTTCAACTCTTTGCCACAAAACTCCCCTAAAACCCGCCGACGCTATACCAGCCTGATTGGCCGCTGGTTCTTCCCTGACCGCCAACTCTCCAGCCTCCCTGCCCGCGTCTGGGCCTCTTATGCAGACGAAACCATCCTGCGCGATGTCATGCGGGTCTGTGTGCTCTCACAGGAACCTGTAATCGCTGGATTCATCCAACGGTTTATCCTGCCAGCACCGCCAGGCACCTGGTTGCAGACGGATACATTCCGCACATACATAGAGCAAACCTATGGGGAATTCAAGTACCAATCTTACGAGCGTTTGATTCGGACACTCTGTAAATTGGGCTTCATCGCCAAAGTGGGGCAGTCCTGGTTCACCCGGACCATTCCGCGTCCTGCCACCGCCTTCCTGATCCTGCTCCACCAACGCTTCGCCCCCACTCCCCGCATTGTCCCGCTGGACCAGATTCTGGCCGACCCGTTCTGGTGGCAGGCGGGCTACCGCACCCCGGACGAGGTTCGGGAAACGCTCCACGACGCGGTCGCGGCCGGCCTGATCGCCCGGTTCGTCGTGGTAGACCACCTGGAACAGGTCACCACCCGCTATTCGCTGGACGAATGGCTGACCATGAAATTGCAACTATGACACCGGATGACCTTCGCCAGATTGTTGACCGCCTGGCCCACGGCCCCGTGGTCGCCACCGCCGGTGTCCGGCACCTGTACCTCTGGTACGGCGACCCGGACAGGCTGGAAGAGATAGTCCCTGCGCCACTCCTTCAACGGCTGGACCTGTATGAACTGGCCAGGCAACTTCCCCGCACACCGTACGCTGCCGATGAAGCGCGGCGACTGCTTCGGGAACAGATAAAGCAGGAACTGCACGCCCGGGCCACTTCCAGCGACCGCCAGGTCCTGGTCGTGAGCGGTTGTAACCTGCTGGCCCGTTACAACGTACCCCTCCAGCCCTTCTACTCTTTCACCAGCGACCACCGGGTCGTTATCCTGGTCGTGCCCCGGGCCGATGCCGAATTCCCTCCACCCCCGCGGCTGCCGGACTTCGTCCGGCTGGCCACAACAGTCCCGTTTGACGCGTTGAGCCAGGCCGTTGGGGAGAAAAATGTGATTCGGGAGTAGCCCCATACCACAGGCAAAAAGGTTGTAAAGGCCAGAACCCTGCATCCCAATCAAGGAGAGCGTGTATGACACGAACTCCCCTGCGCACACTCATTCACCTGCAACCACAACCGGAGACCACCCTGGACCTGAAGCGCTCGGTCGCTGACCCAAAGGAG
>JAPYWT010000307.1 GCA_028276215.1 Thermoflexus sp.
CGCCGGGAAATGGAGACGATGGACAGCCTGGACGAACTGGTTGCGCGCCAGTTGCTGGTGGAAAGCAGGGGTGGGGCTCAGCCCCATCTCCCCTTCCGTTTCCACCACGAAATTGTGTGGCGGGTGGTGGAGGAAGGCATGAGCCCGGCGCGGCGCCAGTTGCTGCACCGGCGCGCCGGTCGGGCGCTGGAGCGACTGGAGCCGGAGGCGGTGCCCGCCCTGGCGCGTCACTTTGATGCGGGCGGCGAGGTGCAGAAGGCCCTGCACTATCACGGCCTGGCCGCTCAGCGGGCCGAGGCGCTCTTTGCCTGGCGGGAGGCTGAGGAGCACCAGAGCCGTATGCTGGCCCTGCTGGAGTGGATAGACCCCCAATGTAGCCAGCCTGACTGTCTGGCGCAGCGGGGACGGGTGCTGACCGCCCGTGCCCACCAGCGCTACCTTCAGGGCCGGCTGGCGGAGCGGGATGCCGACCTGGCAGCGCTGGCCGCCCTGGCCGAAGTTAGCGGCGATGAGCACCTGTGCCTACAAGCCGCACTTCTCCGTACCCGCTACTTGAACCTGGCCGGGCAATACGAAGCGGCCATCGCCGCGGCTGAGGCTGGCCTGGCCGATTTCGCTCCTTCCCCTGGTTCCATGCCGCTAACGCTTTGTCATCTTTTGGTTGAGGTCGGCTTCGCCCACTACTTGTTGGGCCAGCCACGGGAGGCACTGGCCGCTCTGGAATCCACCCTGACCATCGCCGGCGACCAGGCCAGGCCTGAGATCCAAGGCCCCATCGCCCATAACCTGGGCTACGTGTACCTTCACCTGGGGGAGTATGATCGGGCGCTGGCTTATCAGCAGGAAGCGTATGCGTGTCACCAGGCGGCAGGTGACTACAACGGGATGGCATGGGCCGGGTTGGACATGGGCTTTCTGTACCTGAAGATGGGGCGTCTCCCTGAGGCTGAAGAGCACCTGACGGGGAGCCTGGTCCTGGCCCGACGGATTGGTGCCCGGCCGGCCGAGGCCTATGCCCTGACCTATTCCGGTTACCGGGAACTGTACCAGGGTGACTATGCTGCTGCCGCCGACCGCTTCCGGCAGACCCTGCCCATGCACCAGGCGGTGCGTCAGGAGCACGGCGCGGTCGCTGCTGAAGCCGGGCGGGGGCTTGCCCTCTACCATCTGGGCGACCTGGATGAAGCCCGGCGCTGGCTGGAGCGCGCGGTTGAGCGAGCCCGCTCCATTGGGCACCGCCGACGGCTGGCGGAGGCGCTGGTCGGGCTGGGTCTGGTGGAGTTAAAGGACAACCGACTGCGGGCAGCCCGGCGGTGCCTGGCCGAAGCGGTGGAGTTGGCCCATGCCAGCGAGTGTCGGGAGAGTCTGGCGGCGGGGCTGGCTGCCCTGGCCCGCACCGAACGAGAGGGCGGCGATCCGGCCAGCGCCCTCGTCCACGCCGGGGAAGCGGTTCGGGTGGCCCAGGAGGGCCCTCTCCCTGTCTGCCAGATGTGGGGTGAGATGGAAGTCGGCCTGGCCTTGTTATCTCAGGGCCAGCCGGTGGCCGCTCTGGAGCACACCGGGCGGGCAGTGGCCCTCTTGCCCCAGGCCCACGAAGGCTGGATCGGCACGGAGGAGGTGCACCGTGCCCACGCCCGGGTCCTCCAGGCCCTGGGCCGCATTGAGGAGGCCGACGAGCACGTCCGGCGAGCCGAGGCCATCATTGTGGCCAAGGCCGGGCACATCTCGGATTCCGGGTTGCGTCGGCGTTACCTGGAGCGCGTGAAACGAAAAACGTGAATCTGCATAACGGCTCACGCCTCCAAGTTTTACGCCTTGTAGCCATTTTGTAGCCACCCGTTTGCTATACTGCTATCCAGAGATGGGTAGCAGTTTTTTGTTTCCCCGCTCCCGCGCCCATTTCCCTGTCAACCCGTGGAAGGAGGGCCGGGAGAAGCAGGCAGGGCTTATCCATGCTGACTGCACTGCAAAAACTCACCGCAGAGGCGCAGAGAGCGCAGAGTTTTACTGGTATATCCTCTGCGTCCTCTGCGTCTCGGCGGTGAAATAACCTTACAGAAAGGAGGTGATTGCGATGGTGCTCTTCGTGGTCAAGTGGGACATCCACCCGGACAAAGTGGACGCCTACCTGGAGTGGCTCAAGAGCGCGATTCCGCGCACCCTGGCTGTGCCGGGGGTGGTTGAGTTCCGGGGGTACCGCGGAGCCGTCGGCACGCCCCAGATTGTGGCGACCTATGAGTTCGCCGACATGGCGGCCTGGGCCGCCTGGTATACGCACGAGGAGGCGCAGAAAGTGTGGTCGGAACTGCACACTCTCGGCCTCAACGTGATCGCGGAACTCTGGGGGCCATCACCGACCGCGCCGGCGCCCATCCGGCCCGGCAGGTAGGTCGTGTCCCCAACCAGGGCGGAGCCTGGCGCTCTTCGCTGGCTTTTGTGCCAGGCCCCGTCCCGATACTGACGTGATAAAAGAGAGCCACAAATCAGAAATCCAACAGGAGGCATTCCGATGAAAAACAGATGGCCATTCATCAGCGCGCTCCTGGCGCTTTGTCTGCTGGCCCTGGCCGTGGGGGCGGGCCAGGCCCAGGGGCCGGGCCCTCAGGGGGACGCGGGCGTTCAGGCCGCCCTGGGCACCGCTTTCACCTACCAGGGTCAACTCAAGCAGGGCGGCAACCCGGTCAATGCCAACTGCGACTTCCAGTTCAGCCTGTGGAACGCCAGCAGCGGGGGGACGCAAGTCGGCACGACCCAGACCAAGTCCAACGTCTCGGTGAGCAACGGCCTTTTCACCACCAGCCTGGACTTTGGCAGCGTTTTCACCGGCGACGCCCTCTGGCTGGCGGTCGCCGTGCGCTGCCCGACCGGGAGTGGTTCTTACACCTCCCTCTCCCCACGCCAGGCGTTGACCGCGGCGCCCTATGCGCTCAGCCTGCGACCGGGGGCGGTCGTGAGCGGCGGCAGCACCACCCTGATCCTGTCCGGCGGCAATGTCGGGCTCGATGCCGGTGGCATCTTCTACGGCGTGCGAGGCTGGAGCGCCAGCCCCAGTGGCTGGGGTGTGTACGGCTTGAGCAGCAGCAGCAACGGCCGTGGCATGGTCGGTGTGGCTGGCGCCAGCAGCGGCCCGACCTACGGAGTGTATGGGCAGAGTGACAGCACGGAGGGCTATGGCGTATACGGCTACGCCACCGCCGCCAGTGGTACCACCTACGGCGTTTATGGCGAGAGCATCAGCCCTGGCGGTGTGGGCGTGTACGGCCGCAATACCAGCAGCGGAAGCGGCGTCACTGGCGCCAGCAGCACCGGCGACGGCGTGCGCGGCCAGAGCTCAGGAGCCAACAAAAGCGGCGTGTACGGCGTGAATACCCATAGCGCTGGGTTTGGTGTTTATGGCCGCAACACCGGTGTGGGGAGTGTGGGATACCTGGGCGGCTCCTACGGCGTGTATGGCGAGAGCGCTAACACCGACGGCATCGGCGTGGTAGGCAAGGCCACCGCCATTAGCGGCGCCACCCACGGTGTGTATGGCGAGAGCGCTAGCCCTGAGGGCCACGGCGTGTATGGCTATGCCATCGCCACTAGCGGTGTCGCACGGGGCGTGTACGGCCGGAGCGACAGCACCTCCGGCTACGGCGTGGTCGGCTGGGCCGCCGCCGCCAGCGGCACCACCTACGGCGTATACGGCGCAAGCACCAGCCCCAACGGCTACGGCGTCTACGGCACCGCCCCTAACACCTACTACGCGCGCGCGGGTTATTTCGAGGGAAACGTGGGCGTCACCGGCTTCTTCTCTGTCGGCGGCAGCAAATCCTTTATGATTGACCACCCTATGGACCCGGCCAACCGCTACCTCTATCACTTTGCCCAGGAAGGCCCCGAGGTGCAGAATGTCTACAACGGCGTGGTCACCCTGGACGCCAACGGCGAGGCGGTCGTGACCCTCCCGGCCTACTTCTCCGCCCTCAACGCCGGCCCCTACCGCTACCAACTCACCCCCATCGGCGCGCCGATGCCCAACCTCTACATCGCCCAGGAGATCCAGGACAACGCCTTCCGCATCGCCGGCGGCGTCCCCGGCAAGAAGGTCTCCTGGGAGGTGACCGC
>JAPYWT010000308.1 GCA_028276215.1 Thermoflexus sp.
CGCCCCCGTCCCCTTCCACCCCGTCGCCACCCGCGCATCCTCGGGGCTCGTCACCTTCCCCACCAGCCGCACCGGGAAGTTCGCCTTCACCAGACTCCCGATGACCGCCGCCGTCGGCTTCTGGGTCGCCGCTATGACGTGGATACCGGCCTCCCGTCCCCGCTGCAGGAGCCGCGTCAGCGGCCGCTCCGCCTCCGCCCCCGCCACCATCAGCAGGTCCGCCAGTTCATCTATGACCAGGATACAAGTAGACAAGGGAGAAGTAGACAAGGGGCTGGCCTCTCCCCTTGTATCCTTGTATCCTTGTCTACTCTGCACCTCCATCAGCCGCACCAGACTCCCCAACGCCTCCACCGCCTCCGCCGGGTCGCGGATGACCGGCCGGGCCAGGTGCGGCAACCCCTCCAGGTCCCGAAACGCGCTCCCTTTGGGGTCAATCAGGACAAGGCGCAAGTCGCAAGTCGCAGGCCGCAGGGGAGCAGGGTCGCAGGTCGCAGGGCACATTGCGGCGTGCTCCGTGCGACCTGCTCCATTGAAATACGCCAGAGAGAGGACCATCGCCCGCAGCAGCGCCGTCTTGCCGCTGCCGGTGGTGCCCGCCACCAGGATGTGGGCCACATCGGGGGAGGGGAGCCGGATGAGGAGCGGGACGCCGTCCTCGGCGATGCCCAGAACGGCGGTGACCGGCGGGACGTTGCGCATCCCCCGCAGGAGCGGGATCAGCCGCACCGGATGCGGGTCGTCCCGGGGCACCTCCACGGCAATGGTGGCGCCCTGGCGGGCCACCCGCACCGTGGGCGCATCCAGCGCCGCCGCCAGTTCCTCCGCCAGGCCGGTGATAGAGGCGATGCGGGCGCCCAGGGCGGGGACGACCTGGAAGCGAATCCAGCGCGGGGTGACCGTCCCGCCGGTGACACGGGCGGGGACCTTGTGGTGGGCCAGGACCGCCTCAATGCGGTCGGCCTGATACTCCAGCATCTGGCGCATCGGGCTCCCTCCGGGGCGTCGGTCTAACCGCAGAGAGCGCCGGGGACGCGGAGAAACCTGTTGGGAATCTCTGCGTTCTCCGCGTTCTCTGCGATGATGAGATTAGAACACCCGTTCTAATTTTAGCACGGATACGCCAGTGCCGTCAAGGGGGTTAACCCAAACTTATCTGCAAATTTATCCCAAAATTCGCAAATGGTCGGGGAAAAACCACGAAGGACACGAAGGACACAAAGAGTTTCACCATTCTCTGCGTTCTCTGCGTTCTTTGCGATCTCTGCGGTTGAAAACCTTCGTGCCCTTCGTGTTCTTCGTGGATTTCACAAATATCGCAGCCAGATGTATCCGGTTGCCAGCAGCAGGGAGACGAAGGTGGTCAGCACACCGTAACCCAGAAAGGTCCAGAAGCGGATGGGATGGCCGCTCCGCTCCGCCAGCGAGGCCACCACCACGTTGGCCGACGCACCCACCAGCGTGGCGTTGCCGCCCAGACAGGCCCCCAGCGCCAGCGACCACCACAGCGGCATCACCGGCATCGCCTGCCCCAGACTCTCCACCAGCGGGATCATCGTTACCGTGTAGGGGATGTTATCCACGACGCCGGAGACCAGCGCCGACACCCAGAGGAGCACCATAGAGGCCAGACGGACGTTCCCGCCCACCACCCGCAGCGCGGCCTGGGCCACTGCCCGGATAATCCCTGCCTGGACCAGCCCTTCCACCACGATGAACAGGCCGACGAAGAAAAACAGGGTGGTCCACTCCACCTCCCGGATGGCGTGGTGGGGGTCGGTCCGGGCCCAGAGGAGCAGGGCGGTCGCCCCGGCCAGTGCGATAGTGGCGGACTCTATGTGCAGGCTCCCGTGGAACAGAAAGCCGAAAATGACCCCGCCCATCACGATGATCCCCTTGCGCAGGAGCGGACGGTTGGTGATAAGTTCCGCGGCCTCCAGCGCGGAGAGGTCGGCCGCCCGCACCGGCCGCGCCCGCAGTTCCTTCCGGAACATCAACCAGGTCAGCCCCAGAAAGGCCAGCAGGATGAGCAGGCTGATGGGGCCCATATGGACAATGAACGTGGTGAAATCAATCCCGGCCGCGCTGCCGATCAGGATGTTTGGGGGGTCGCCGATGAGGGTCGCCGTCCCGCCGATGTTGCAGGCCAGTATCTCGGCGATGAGGAACGGCAGCGGGTTCAGCCGCAGTTGCTCCGTCACAAAGAGGGTGACCGGCACCACCAGCACGACGATAGTCACGTTGTCCAGAAAGGCCGAACTGAGCGCGGTCACCACGCAGAGGACGAGGAGAATCCGAACCGGTCGCCCCCGGCCCAGCCGGACGGCCTGGACCGCCAGCCACTGGAAGAGCCCCGTCTCCCGCAGGATGTTGGCGATGACCATCATCCCCACCAGCAGGAAGATGACGTTCCAGTCTATGGCGCGGAACGCCTCCGCCTGGGTGAGGACCCGCAGGAGGATCATCGCCACTCCGCCCAGCATGGCCGAGACCGTCCGGTGGACCCGTTCGGTAACGATGAGGATGTAGGTGACGATGAAGACAATGGCCGCGATCCAGGTTGGGCTCACCAGGCTTCCCCTCTTTCCGACTCGCGCTGGGCCAGGCAGTGGGTCAGCAGGCCCAGGAGGTCCACGTACCCCACCACGCGGTACGCTTCATCCACGACCGGCAGGCCGGAGAGACGGTGTTCGTGCATCAGCATGAGCGCCTGCTTGAGGGTGTCCGTCTCCTTGACCCAGACCGGGCGCTGCATGCCGTCGGCGGCGGTGCGGGCGCGGGTTTTTTCTGCGAACTCCGCCACGCGCTCCAGGTCGGTGATTTCCCGGAACAGTTCCTCCGGCAGGATGTAGAAGAGCAGGTCTTCGGTGATGGTGTGCAGGTCCAGCAGGCCGATGAGGCGCCCTTCCTCCGTCACGACGCAGGCGACACGGACGCCGGGGTGGGTGGCCAGGGCCCGGGCCACCTCGTCCAGCGGCGCGTCGGGCGGGACGGTGACCGGCTCCAGGCCGGCCGCGCGGGCGATTTCTCCCACCCGCATCTCCCGCCACCCCGGGCAGACGGGATGGGGCGGGGCCGTTTCGGGGGCGGCTGGACGCTCCTTCCGCAGACCCCGCGCCTCGGCGACGGGCAGGACCAGCAGGATACCGCTGTTGGGGCGCTCAAACCCGCCCACCACCCGCTCCGCCTCGGCGACGGCGCGGGCCAGCAGGGCCTCGTCATCTATGGCGGTCAGCAGAGTGCGGCGGCGGATTTCCTCGGCCTCAAAGAGCCGCTCCAGCGCGCCCAGCCCGACCCGTTCCAGCCAGGTATGGGCCCGGTACGCGCCGACGCTCTCCAGAATCGTGGCCCCGGGCACCCCGGCCTCCCGCCACGCCCGCAGGAGGGCTGGCAACGCTTTGAGGTCATCCAGGATAACGAGTAACAGGTAAGCCATTGGTGAACTCCGAGCCAAATAAAAGCCCGGCTCTCTGAGCGGGCCGGGCCAATGGCAGCGTTGAGGGAGCAGAGTTACGGAGCGGGGATGCAGAGCGTGTCGCCAGCGCGGATGTAGTTCAGGTTGTAGATGGAGTTGCACTCGGCGATCCGCCAGGGGCTTACCCCGAATCGCATGCCGATGCGGGTGAGGGTGTCCCCGGAAACGATGGTATAGTACGTTGTGCAGGTGCAGGGCGGCGGATACGGAGGCCCGAACTGGGGGGTACAGGCCGGACCGGGGGGCAGAGTCCGGTACGCGTCCGGGATGGCCAGGCGCATGCCGGAGTAGATACGGCTGGGGTTCACGATGCCGTTCTGCGAGGCGATGGCCCACGGGTCCACACCGTACGCGCGGCCGATGCAGAAGAGGGTTTCCCCGGGCCGGACCACGTGGTACCCCAGAATGGCCCACCGGGCCGGTGCTGCCGAGGCGGCCTGGGCAGTCAGCACCAGGAGCAGCAGCACGATGGTCAACGCGGTCGCTCTTCGCATGGTACACCTCCTTTCGGAAGAGCAGAGAGGGGGGAAATAAACGCAAATTGTAACTGTTCAGCCTCACCCCTCCCCCAGCGGCTTCGCCGCTACCCCCTCCCCTCTCCTGAACTTCGTTCAGGAGAGGGGAGGGG
>JAPYWT010000309.1 GCA_028276215.1 Thermoflexus sp.
GGCGAAGCCGCCGCCCCCAAACCCCCTCGTTTCTCCCCCTCCCCGCGCCGCGCAGCGGCAGCGGGGAGGGGGCCGGGGGGAGGGGTGAGCCCAAAAAACAGCCCGCAGGGCTTCGCTGAATGGGCCCGATGGTTTACCATCGGGCTCAAATACCGGCCCGGCGGCCGACGCCTTGCCCGACCCGGTAGAGCACAAACCCCAGGACCGGCACGGTGACCTGCACGGCCCGGTGGAACCACCGCCACTGGCCGTAGGTCAGCGGGTCCCCCAGAAAAGTGGCCAGCCAGACCAGAGCGTAGAGGGCGCGCCACCGCCCCCGGCCCTCCGGGACCTCCTCCCAGAGCAGGACGGCAGGGATGAGCAGGACCGCCCAGTCGTAAATCATCGCGTGGGGGGTGATCCAGAGGGTCAGGGCGACGGCCGCCGCAAAGGTCAGCGGGAATCGGTCCCGGTGGCGCCGCCAGAACCGGTACCCCTCCACCAGCCCCAGCCCGGTCAGGAGCAGGGTCAGAACGTCCCCCAGAAGCGGCCACTCCGGGACCAGCAGCCGCCAGAACCCCCGGACGGTGTGCAGGTGCCAGAGAGGGAACTCCTGCCAGTTGGGCAGGTCCGGCAGGACAGTCCGGGCGAAGTGGAAGTAGGCCCGGCTGGCTTCGGGCCAGGCGACCACACAGAGGACCGCCAGGGCCGCGCTCCCCAGCCCCCACCCCGCCAGTGCTTTCCACCCTTCCCGCCCGCTCACCAGCCAGAGGAGCACCACTCCCAGGGTCAGTTGCGGCTTGTACATCAGCGCGGCCAGCGCCAGCCCGGCGGCCCAGGGCCGTCCGTCCCGCCAGAACCGGTAGGCCAGCGCCAGCAGGAACAGGCTGAGCAGACTGTTCTGCCCGTAACTGACGGCGGCGAAGACGGGGAACCAGGTAAGGGCCCAGAGGAACGGGCGGGACGGGCGGAGGCCCATGAGGCGTATACTGGCCCAGAGGGCGGCCAGTCCCCCAAAACTCCAGAGGGCGAAGGCCAGGCCGTAGGGCAACAGGGCCAGCGGGGCGAAGAGGGCGGCGAAGAAGGGCGGGGTGATGAACGCGTAATAGGCCCGCAGGCCGGGGCCGATGATTTCCCGCTGCAGGCGGGCCTGGTCGTCCATATCGTAGAGACGGGCGCTCTCCCCCCGCAGAAGCGTCGTCCCGGCGGCGTAGAACTCCAGGAAGTCCGTCCCCACCGGCTGCCCGGCCAGGTCCAGGTTCCCCGGCCCCAGGAGAACGCTGGCCAGCCAGGCCAGCCAGAGCACCCCGCCCGCCAGCCAGGCGTAAGATAGACGTCGGGGGGTCAGCCAGCGGGTCATTCCACCCGTCTCCAGATTTCGGTCCGCTCGTCGGCGTACTCCTGCTCCCAGCGGGGGTCATCTTCCAGCGCCCGGATCAACTCCCCCTGCAGTTCCCGGTCCACCATCAGACGGTCCGCTCCGTACCCTTCCAGCAGTTCGTTGTAGCGGACTCCCCGCCCGATGCGGACGTAGTCCAGCCACTGCTCGTACGGGTAGAGTTCCACGCGCGGATCCACGAAGACCCCCTGTTCCGGCATGGCCCAGATGAGGTAACTGCCGTAGCCCATTTCGTGGAAGAGACGGCCGCCCGGGTGGGCCCGCAGGTACTCCACTGCGGCGACGGGCGTCTCCACGCCCACCAGCGGCCCGACGGGACTTCCCCGCCAGACCTGCTTCCAGTACGTTTCGGGCAGGGGGAGTCGTTCCACCCACCAGGGCTGGGCCAGGGCGACGGGCACGGCCAGCAGCAGGAGCAGGATCAGATTGACGGGGTGGCGGCGGGCCGGGGCCGCGGCCAGACGGGGCCAGAGGGCCGCCCACTCCTCCGCCAGAATGGGCATCACCGCCATCCCGTACCAGACGACGTAGCGCATCCCGCTCCAGGCCAGCCAGAGGAAGCCCACCATCAGCAGAGCATCGGTGGGGGTGGGGCGACGGCGGGCCCATGCCAGCGTCAGCAACAGGGCCAGGATGCTGACGTAGAAGACGACGTTGGCGACCCCTGAGGGGGTGGGGGACTGCCACTCCACCACCAGGGCCTGGCTGGGCCGGTCGGTGAGGAGGTCCACGACATAGGCGGCGATGCCGACGCCGCGCGGGTTGGCCAGGGTCGCCAGGGCCGTCAGCGCGCCGACGCCGAAGAGGACGCCCACCTTGCGCCAGGGGAGGGCATCGGGGGCCCGCAGCAGCGCCCGGACCGCCTCGCCCACGGCGAAGATGCCCACCAGCACCAGCCCCAGCACAAACGCGCCGTGGGCGTTGACCCAGAAGGCCATCATCAGCGGCAGGAGCAGGAGCCCGCGCGCCCGCAGGCGGCCCGCCGCATAGCGGGTCAGCAGCCAGAGGTAGAGGGCGAAGAGAGGGAACGACCAGATTTGGGGGCGGACGATGAGATTGTTGAGGGACATCCCCCCCAACAGGGCCAGCGCCGGGGCGGTCAGCCGCCCGTAGCGCAGGCTGTCAGCCTGTGTTCCGTAGCGCAGGCTGACAGCCTGCGCCACGCGCTCCCGCGCCGTCAATCCGACCAGCCAGAAAGACGCGATGACCAGCAGGTTGCGGGCGAAGGTGACCAGCGCCAGCCCGCCCCAGCGGTACAGGGTGTAGAGCAGCAGTTCCCCCAGCCAGGCGCCGTAGGTGAAGGGCGCGTCCGCGGGCAGGGTCCAGGCGAACATGTTGGTGGTCGGGATGGTGCGGGTGGTGTAGATGATTTCGCCGATTTTCAGGTGCCACCAGAAGTCGTTGGGCGGGAGGGGGATGAGGGAGACCAGGAACCCCACGCCCGCCAGGACCACTGCGGGCCAGAGGGCATCTATGGATGGTAGCCAGCGATGGGTCCCCGGAAAGTTTCTCATTCTGCCTGATCCAAGCAAAGAATTAAATTAACAATTAACAATTAAAAAAATTAAACAACTCTTTGTGTCTTCGTGTCTTTGTGTGAGAAAAACCCGCGCTCGTCTCTCTGCAGCACCCCGCACCGGATGAGGGCGAAGAGGACGCCGACGGGAATCAGGGCCGGCAGGGCCAGGCGGAGGGGAGTCCCGAGAAGAGGGAGGAACAAACTCCCCAGATAGACCGAGACCGCCGTGTAGAGAAGACATCGGGAGGGCCGGGCAGAAGTCGCCAGAGGCACCGGACCGCGTGGAGGGCCAGCAACAGGGTCAGCCCCCACCAGGTGACCAGGGCGGCGGGGAAGGGAAGGGGCCATCCACGCGTAGAAAATCTGCTCCCAACTGGTAAACAGGCTGATGACGTCTACAGCCAGATAAGTGGCGAGGAGGGCAACGGCCGCGGGATGGCGCCGGATTTCCACCAGCCGGATTAACGCCGGAATCAACGCGACCAGCATAACTGGAAAATCAAAAGTCCAGCCGTAGGCGGCGGTTGTGGTGGAGACCAGCACAAGCAGGGAAATATGCTGCTCCCACTGCCAGACGCGGCGGTGTCGGCGCCAGTAGAAAAGCAGCCAGAGCAGGCCCAGGGCTGGGGGCAGGAACTGCAGCCAGAAGCGTTCCACTCCCAGAAGGAGCCGCAGAAACCCGCCCAGAGTAGGGGTTGCCCAATCTTTCGGAGGGTAGTGAGTAACAGCATAGGCATACTGTTCCCAGACCCGTGGGTTCGCCGCCGTCGCCAGTCCGGAACTCAGAGCGACCGCCCCGATGAATCCCAGGAGAACGTTCCGGCGGCGGTGCACCAGGGCATCCAGAAGAACGGCTGCCAGGAAGAGGTACAACAGGTGAGGTTTGATCAGGCCCAGCGCGGCCATTACCCCGGCCATCCCCCATCGGTGGCGACGAAAGCAGGCCAAGAAACCGAGGGGGGCCAGGAGCATCAGCGGGGCAATCTGCCCGGCTTTTAACGCATGCAGGGTCGGGCCGAAGGAAACCCCCAGCAGAATGGCCAGTCCCTGACGCGCAGGCGAAGGAGACCCTGTCTCCTTCCCGATCAGAACGCTGGCGAAGAAGACCGCAGCCAGATGGAGTAGGAACCAGAGAACCCGGGCCGCGGGGTAGGGCAGCAGGCCCAGCGGCATTGCCAGGGCCAGCAGCCA